>CAZHOC010000031.1:12277-15330 GCA_964534295.1 uncultured Bacteroidia bacterium
GGCGATGTATTAGGTCAATTGGGCTATATGTTGCTCTCCTATTGGGGATATAGGCGTTCGGCGCAGCCGATAAACATCAAAGACCTATGGACAGTACAGGCCAGCGCCGCCAAAGAATTTAGAGACTTCCCCATCTATGGCATCCTGAGTGGCTGGCTTTATACAGCAGCCAAGCATTTGCCCTTCTTTTTCCTCCCTCGTTTTTTCGATGCCTCCGTCAACGGTCAGTTTACCAAAGCAGAGCGTGTGCTAAACTTACCACCCGTATTGGTGAGTATGCCCGTGGGAAGAGTCTTTTATCGAGAAGCCACCCGAGTAGCTCAAGAAGAGCCCGAAGCGCTGACCGGACTCACCAAACGCACTTTCTGGCAGTTGGCGGGTCTAGGTCTACCCGTCTTGATTGTCATAATGCTCTGGGGGCCGCAGATTTTTGGCCTAGTCCTAGGCGAAGTCTGGACCGAAGCCGGAGAATATGCCCGCTGGCTCATGCCTTGGCTATATCTGACTTTCATAGCCTCTCCCCTCTCCTATCTGATCGACATCAAGCGCAAGCTCAAGGAATTTCTTTGGTATAATATCTTCCAATTTGTAGTCCGTCTAGCCGCCCTCCTCTATGGTGGGTGGTATCTAACTCCTATCGAGACCATGCAGGTATTCGGCGCAGCCGGAGCCTTTACCGTAGCAGTGCAAATTGGGTATTTGGTATGGTTGGGAGTGAAAAAATAAGCTTCTTTCTATGCCCTTTTTCGCAAAAAGAGCAGCAATCCCGATAGCTATCGGGACGGACCGTGCAATGCCTGCGCACACGTCCGGCCCCCGAGTGCACGGCCCAAGCCAACGCACATAAACACTATTATTCACTTCGAACGAGTGAATTGAGGAGAAGTCTCCTTTCTGGCCAATGGTGGTTACTTTATTCTCTCAAGGAGATTTCTCGTCGTTCCGCTGTGCGGAACTCGCTCGAAATGGATACCCTACAAGTATAGGATGAATTGGGGGTTGTAGAGCGATGGCCCCGTTAGCCGCTGGGGAAATGGGGCGGCTAGTGGGCTGGTTCGCGGCTAACTAGATTTTTTGGTCCTTTTGTAGCAATGACAAAAGGACTGAGGAAGCCTATGGTTGCCGCAACGCAATCTTCCTTACCATCGCGATATCACCGATCATCACTCTGAGGACATAAACCCCGCTTGGTAAATCAGGATAACCCAAGTAGTAATGCGTCAGTTCATCAGGACGGATAGCTATTTGTTTTTTGACCCGTCCAGAGAGGTCGATCAATTCGATAGTACCTTCCTGCGTGATGCCTTCGGCTAAGGAGATATCTACATAAGGACCATCCGGCCGTTCAGAAAAATTGATTTGTAAAGGAATAAGATTGGCAAATAATTCTCTTAAGTCATCTAGGGACATTTGCGTATCGGAGCCTTTAACTGATCCCCATTCCGCACTTACTTTATTTCCTTTTACGCTTAGCCAATGAAGCCCGCAGACAGAAATTGAATAATCACCTGCTTTCTCTCGACCATCGGTGAAATCGCCCCAATAATCCGGTAGTGGGTCGGGTAGGCTGCCAATCCCAAAAATGTAGGTCTCTCCATCTTCGAAGCCATCGGTATAAAGTCGGCAAAGATGGCCCACGTCTCCCCAGACCGTTACTCGATCAGCAATGGGAGGGCCAGCAAGCTGCTCCAAGATTTTGATCTCCATACCATGTGCCACCTTCCTGATCTTTTTAGCCATTACTACAGTTGCCTCTGGATGACCATTAGCAACAAAAAAGTCATCGCTGCCCGTGCAGGAGCAGGCGTATACTTGAGGCAGGAAAGCACTTAGAACGAAAAATGTAAGTAGGCGTGTAAGCATTGCCGCGCGAGTTAAAAGCTTGAATATCGGTCCGCATAGATGTAAACATCCACACGTTCAAACAAGGAAACGTAGGCCACCGGTATTTCGCTGCATTATGGGGCTAAGCGCTTGATTTGCCAGTCTCCATCGACTAACTCATAGACTAAGCGATCATGTAAACGGCTGGCGCGCCCTTGCCAAAATTCGATATAGTTAGGCACCACTCGATAGCCTCCCCAGAAGTCAGGTCGAGGAAAGCTTTCTTGCTCTGCAAAACGCTCGGTCACTTCTTTTACACGATCTTCTAGAATGTCTCTATCAGATATGGTCTCACTTTGGGGAGAGGCCCAAGCACCCAAACGACTGCCACGGCCGCGAGATTGATAATAGGTATCCGACTCTTCAGCAGAAACCTTTTCTATGCTTCCCTGAATACGAATTTGACGCTCCATAGAAGCCCAGAAGAAGGTCAAGGCTGCTTTAGGATTCGCAGCCATTTCCTGCGCTTTTTGGCTATTGTAATTGGTATAAAAGCTAAAGCCTCGCTCATCGAATCCTTTGAGTAGGACGATACGAGCCGAGGGCTGGCCGTCTTTTACTGTCGAAAGTGTCATAGCGTTCACCTCGTGGACTTCTGCCTCCACTGCGGCTTGGAACCAGCGCTCAAACTGCTCAATGGGACCTTGAGCGAGATCCTTCTCCATCAAAGAATCTTTGCTATAATCTATGCGTATATCTGCGACTTTTTTACGAATGGACATGCTTTTATTTTTTCTAACTATAAATCTACGGCTAAGTTATTAGAAGCCCCTTTTTTGCTCAATGATATTTGATAGTTTGCAGTAGGACAAATCATAAAAACATGCGCATCTACCTATCCTTTTCGCTTATCCTTTTGGCAAGCTTGGCAGTTCATTGTCAATCGTCCAAATCTAGTACTCAAGTCAATATGCCCATCACCGAGGAATGGCTGCTCAATAATCTTCAGCAGGATAGTCCACGCCTAATCATGCAGGAAAAGCAAATTCCGCAGATGCAAAAGCTGATCGAGGAAGATAGCTTGGTGGCCAAGTATTATGAGTATCTCAAAGGACAGGCAGACCTCATCCTGGAAGCCCCACTCTTGGAAAGAAAGCAGATTGGCAGGCGATTATTGAGTGTCTCGCGAGAAGCTTTGCGCCGATTTACTGCACTCGGTTTGCTTTATC
>CAZHOC010000032.1:0-570 GCA_964534295.1 uncultured Bacteroidia bacterium
GGTCAATGTACTTCTGGTGCCAATGCATTTGCCCAAATGGGAGCCGTTGCAGCGCTTACGGGTACGCAAGCGCCTGTCGCCGAAATGAAAGCGGAGTTTCGTAAGCGTCGCGATCTCATGTTTGACCAACTCAAGGCAATCGAGGGCGTAGACGTCATCATGCCAAATGGCGCATTTTACTTTTACCCTGATCTCAAAAACTTCGTTGGGCGTAAAACACCTTCAGGAGAAGTTTTAGCAGATATATCGTCCCTCTGTCTCTATTTGATCGAGTCCGAGGGCTTAGCCTTGGTACCCGGCAATGCCTTTGGTACTAAGACCCACGTACGCATTTCATACGCCTATGCTCAGGAAACCCTCAATGATGGGGTTGAGCGCTTAGGTAGAGCATTAGCTAGTCTGACTCCGGTCGGCGCTAGCGTATAAGAGTCTATCTATACACACACTACTGGTCCGCACTGACTTATTTGTCAGGCGGACTTTTTGTTTAGGGGATGATCTTTACCCAAATTTGTGGGATGGATGTAGCTGATTTTCTCAAGTCCGCTAAGGGCAAAAAGATACTGGTAG
>CAZHOC010000032.1:580-15178 GCA_964534295.1 uncultured Bacteroidia bacterium
TGATCGTTACCTCTGGGGTAAGGTAGATCGTATTTCTCCCGAAGCCCCAGTCCCCGTAGTGGCAGTGCAAAAAGAGGAAAATCGTCTCGGCGGAGCGGCTAATGTCGCGCTAAATTTACAATCCCTTCAGGCGGAAGTCAGCTTAGCTGGCTTAGTGGGTAAAGATGAGATGGGAAGCGTTCTCCGCAAGGAAATGCAAAAACTAGGCTTCACCCAAGATTGGGTCTTGGGCTTAGAATCTCGTCGCACTACGGTCAAAACCCGCATACTTGGTAATCATCAACAGATGATTAGAGTGGATAAAGAAGATACTTTTTCGCCCTCAGCTGCAGAGATAGAGGAATGGCAAAGGGCTCTCCTAGATGCTATCCCGAGCCAAGACGCGATTATCCTACAAGATTATGATAAGGGCTGTCTTTTTCCTGCCTTGATAGAAGCCATCATACAAAAGGCCCAAGCCGCAGCAGTAGCTGTTTTGGTAGATCCTAAGCGGGAGCATTTTTTTGATTATGGTGGCTGTACGCTCTTTAAACCCAATCTCCGCGAGCTCAATGAGGGGCTAGGGATCAATTTAGATAATCATGATTTATCGGCTATGCAGACTGCTATCATGCGTTTGCGGGAGCAGATGCCTCATCAACATACGGTCCTTACTCTTAGTGAGAACGGGATGCTTTATATAGACCCCTCCGGGGAACGCCACCACGTAGCCGCTCATGCTCGGCAGATCTCTGATGTGTCAGGGGCCGGCGATACTGTGATCAGTATGCTAGGATTGGGCTTTGCCTCCATGGCAAGCCCAATCGATAGTGTCCAAATCGCCAATCTTGCTGGCGGCTTGGTCTGTGAAGAAGTAGGGGTAGTCCCCATTCGTTCCGAGCGTTTGTTGAGTAGTATTAAGTATTAAGTTTCTAGTATTAAGTATAGAGTAGAAAGATTGGGATTGCTGTTGCTTCCTCGATTGTCTTACTACCCTATATTTTTGTCTTTATGCTCAGTACTAAATACTCAATACTAAATACTTGCTACCTACTGCTTGATGATGGAGATACTCTTGAAGTATCCTTCTTGCTGTATCCGAACTATGTACATGCCTTCAGGCAAATCATTCATTTCTAATTGGGTTTGCAAGCGATCGCTAGCTTTTAATTTCGTCTCACGATGTAAAATCTGACCGAGCGGATTGAGTACTTCGATGCTAATCTCACCAAAGCCTATGCTATACCAATCGATGGTGAGGTGATCCTCAAAGGGATTTGGATATACCTGTAATTGCAAGCTGGCGGCCAATGGATCTTCGATTGAGTTACTGCCTTGAATGCTAATCGTTGCTTGACAGCTATCTATATTTCCGTTGTTGTCCGTAGCAAATAGAGTTACCGTTTGCGTACCTACATCGGCTACCCCAAAGGTATCTTGACTCAGGCTAAGATTAAGGATGCCACAGGCATCAGCGGAACCATTGTCTACCATAGCAGGATCAATTACTGCTTGGCCAGTGCTATCAAGCATGATGCTTAGGTCTTGACAGATTACAATGGGGGCTATGGTGTCAAGTACGCTGACGACTGCTACACAAGTATCCGCAGCGCCTAAACTATCCGTAACAATCAAGGAGATAAGGTTCGGGCCTACATCGGCACAGCTAAAGCTATCCTGATCAATGCTCAATTGTGGGTTCCCTACGTTGACGGTGGAACCGCCATCTAGATCTGTGGCACTAATCGCGGCCTGTCCCATATCGTCTAGGTAGACGCTAAGATCTTGGCAAATGGCTACAGGAGGTAAAGCATTGTTGACTGTTATGGTCGCGAGACAACTATCAATATTACCAGAAAGGTCAGTTACGTAGAGAGTTACGGTATTTTGTCCGATGTTAGTTGCTCCAAAGGTGTCTTGACTAAGGCTGAGACTAAGGATACCACAGGCGTCAGAAGAACCATTATCGACCATTGAAGGCATAATGATCGCTTGGGCAGTATTATCGAGCATGACGCTTAAGTCCTGACAGACCACCATCGGGGCGATGGTATCTAAAACACTGACTGTGGCGATACAAGTATCTATGGCGCCAAGACTGTCTGCGACGAACAGAGAAATGAGCTTATTTCCAAGATCGGCACAGCTAAAGCTATCCTGACTAACACTCAACTGTGGAGTACCGACGTTTACGGTAGAGCCACCATCTAAGTCTGTTGCGTTAATCGCGGCTTGCCCCATATCATCTAGGTAGACCGCGATGTCTTGGCAAACGGCGACGGGAGGTAGCGTATTGGTAACCGTTACGGTAGCGGAACAACTATCAATATTACCCGCAATGTCAGTAACGTAGAGGGTAACTGCGTTCTGTCCAATATTGGCGGCGCTAAAATTGCTCTGGCTAAGGCTAATATTTGCGATACCGCAATTGTCTGTACTACCATTATCGATTTGACTAGGTAGGATAGAAGCCATTCCATTTGAGCCCAAGGTGATGGTTAAATCATTACAAACTACGTTTGGCGCTGTCAAATCCAGCACGATAACGCTTTGACTGACCGAGATTTGATTACCATTGCCATCGTCAAATGTCCAGTTGATAGTGAAGTTACCCTGAGTATTGTAAATCAAAGGATCATTGGTAGTACCCGTAACAGTGCCGACACAGTTGTCAGTGGTGCTGACAATTGGGGCAGTGACGCTACATTCACCGATAAGAGTTGGCAGTATTAGGTTGTCGGGTGGGACATTGTCTCCCACGATGATTTGTTGCTGTGAAGAGGACTGGCATATGTCATTGAGCGAGTAGGTGATGGTATAGACACCGGGGCTCACTGAGTTGAGATCCAACTCTCCAGTAGCAGGATTAACGTTCCCCGAAGGGGCCACACTAAAGACACCACCGCTCAAACCCAAAACGATAGCTGATGGATTGATGCCATTGGGACAAGCACTAGTTGGATAGCTAAAGGAAGCGTCGGCTAGCCCGCTTACAAAAATGCTTTGACTGCTGCTACTCGGACAATCACCCGCCGTTTGATAGCTAATATTATAGGTAGTACCGGCAGTAAGCGAAGAGAGGAAGAGTTCGCCGGTGGAGGCGTCAATATTAGCCCCCTGATCTACGCTGAAAGTACCACCAGTTTGTCCTGAAATGGTGGGGATAGGATTGACGCCAAATACACAAACTGTATCCGTGAGTGAGAAGCTGGCATTGTCTACAGCCTGAACGAAGACAGATTGGGCCGACTGATTTGGGCAGGGACCGTTGGTATTATAAGTGATTTGATAAGTGCTACCCGCGACAGTGGACAATAGATCAAGTTCCCCTGTCGATTGATTAATACTAGCGCCATTATCTACGCTAAAGCTGCCACCCGTCAATCCACTTATTACGGCTGTCGGGTTAGTAGCATTGATACAGATGGTATCTGTTATACTGAAACTTGCATCGTCATTGTTGAGAATTTGAATCGTTTTACTCACTACGGCCGGGCAATTAGAGCTAATACCAACCGTATAAGTAACCTGATAAGAGGTGCCTAAGGTGGTGCTATTGAGGTCTAATACTCCGGTTACCGGATCGATGCTCGCCCCGCCATTTACACTGAAGGTGCCTCCCAAATCACCAGTGATTACTGCCTGTGGATTGGCACTATTGGGACATACACTTAGGGGAAAGCTAAAGCTTGCATCAAAGTTAGAAACACAGCCAGCGACTGTTACCGATCCTTGTACTACGGTGGGAGTGATCAAGCTAGTGCCGTCAGAATAGCCGAGATTAGTTACGCTTCCATTCATTAAAACTGGGTAGGTGCCAGATGCAGCATTTGCTTTAATCTCAAAGCGTATTCTCATCACCTCACTACTATCGGCAAGAGTCGTTGAGCCTCCTGAAAAATTTACCCAAGTAAAGGTAGCTCCATCAAGTGGGATCAATCCTTGGCCCGGTTGCCCGAAAATATTAGTGATACCAGGGGTGGAGCTACTCCAATCGATAAAATCTACGGCTGCAGTATCCCATCTCACGGTGCCTTGATAACCGCTAATGGCAATGAAATTCTCAACTTTAATCCCAATGGCGACCGTATCACCGGGGGAACCAGCCTCATCCCCCAAGATAAAACCCATGACTTGGGCTTGTAGATTTTGGCCTCCAATAATTAAGCAGAGCAAGCAAAGCGCTGATAGCAATTTCGTTTTCATGATCCTTGTAAATATTTGGTGATAGGAATGAAATATCGTGGATGATTATTGCCTATTGATTTTTCATTTCTTGAAAGATAATTGCCCCTCAGGCCGCCGCCAAAGATCAATTATCAAACGGTCTTGCAGATTATCAAACGGTGCTTATTTTTTTATTGCTCCCGATAACTATCGGGACGCGGAACGATCATCCCGCTCCTAAAGTTTGGGAGATAAAAAAGCGCCCGGAGCTGCAAGCAGCCCCGGACGTGTAACATAATTTAGCTAGTAGTCTAGCCCCTAATTACAATTTTTGCACTCGGATAGAAGAGCTAAACTCACCGGCCGTCATGCGCACGAGGTATACACCTTCGCTTACAGAAACGCCGCTCTGAGTTTTGCCGTCCCACTCAAGGCTATGGTCGCCAGCAGTGTAACGAGCTTCGAAGCTACGTACAACTTGACCAGTCAAGCTGTAGATTTCGAATCTCACGTCTTCAGACTGTCCTAGAGAGAACTCGAAAGAAGTGCTGCTAGTGAACGGATTCGGGAAGTTTTGTACTAGAGAGTAACCAGCCAATTCAGGGTCAACGGAAGTGGTAGAGCCGACGGTTAATACGCTAGGCTCGCTAGTAACATTAAGTAGGGTCAAATCAGCTTCGTATGCTTTGCTAGGTGTCAAAGCAGAAGTGATGTGGAAAGGTGTTTGGCTACCCAATCCTCCTACAACACGGAAGCTCAATTCGAAGGCAACATCACCATCATTCAGGCTTACAGACTGACCACTAACATCAAACCATACTGCGGTAAGATTTCCGTTTTGTACGTCATGTGTACTGAATACGCTTTCTAATACTTGATCCTCAACGCCTTCAAATTGCAATACGCTTGGATCCCATTGTAGGGTGTACTGATAACCTGCTACGTTATTGAATTCCTTCACGCTTACAGGGATAGTTACCAATTCACCTGGCTGGGCATTTACTTGTCCCATGGCAAATCGTACTTCTCTATCTGTGGCAGGACGCGCAGGAGCTAGGTTATAAGTATTGTTTACATCTCCATACTTCACACCGATAAAATCTTGACCACTAAGGTCTCCACCTGGAAGAGTAGCAAAGTTGCGACGAGTATCGAAAGTCCAAGGGTTTAACGGATCAGCAAATACGAAGTCGCTTGGGATAAAGCTCCAGTCTCCAGGTGTGCCGATAGTACTAAAGCTGGAAAACTGAAGTCCTACTTTACGGGCAATTTGGAATGCATCGATGATATTGATATCACCAGAAGTGTTGACATCAGCAGCGATACGCTTGTATGGGCCATTGAATGGAGCAGCGTTTAGCACGTGGAATACAGTTGCAATTGCGTCCGCTACATCAATACCATTGTTAGATGGATCCACTTTAGTCGCACCAATGTCAGCCGCAGCACCTTCTGTTACACAGAAAGAAAGATCAATCGCGTAAGTACCAGCAGCGCTAGACTGGGTAGAAGGATTGGTCGTATTGACATCAAAGTCAACGTTAGGGATGGTAACAGGGGTAGTAGGTGCAGGAGTGCCTGGTTCAGTTACTGCTTGACCAGAAACCTCGGCTACGAAAGCTTCTTCAACGGTTACGGTAGCAGTACCTGTGTTAGTGTTGCTATTTACATCTGTTACGGTAAGCGTTACGGTAACAGTACCTATATCCGCACAAGTAAAGGCAGTTTTGTCTAGAGAGAACCCACTCGGATCAACCGCACAGTTATCTGTAGAACCTGCTTCAATCTGAGCAGTTGTGATCGTTGCGTTACCAGTACCATCAAGCTGTACAGTAATGTCCGTTGTATTAACAACTGGCAGCTCTGTATCGCTTACCTGTACAGTAAAGCTACAAGAAGCTTCATTGCCGGCTTCATCCGTTACGGTATAAGTAATGGTGGTAGCAGTAGCAGATACTGGGAAAGTAGAACCAGATGTAGGACCTGCAGTCTGAGCTACGCTGAAGTTTGGACGGTTATCAGCCCCTGCAGGAGCAGTCCAAGAAACTACAGCATTACATACACCTGCATCGTTGCCAGGAGTAAGATCTGCCGGACATACGATAGTCGGAAGTTCGGTGTCAACAGTAACCTCAGAAGCGTCAGTTGTGGCAGTAGATACTGTCTGGTTACCAGCTTCGTCTTCAACTGTGATGCTGAAAGTAACAAGTCCATCACTACCTGTTGCAACAGTTTTAGTTGCGGTATAATCAGTACCAGAACCGGTAACGGTAACCGCACCAGGACCACCTTCAGCGATTGTTACTACTGGCGTAACAAATGGTACCTCAGAGAGATTGAAAGTCAAGGTGATTACATCACCCGCTTTGGCCAATGAAGTATTGTTAGCATTGTCACTGATGATAGAAACCGTATTGATAACAATCGGATCGGCATCAATCTCCACTCCACCATTGATCACAGATGGATCAGATAAGGTAGTGGCGGCAATGTCATCGGTATAACCCAGAGGAGTAGAGGAACCATCGATAGTGATTGGCGTAGTTCCTGTGCTGGCACTTGCATTAACGGTAAAAGTGAGCTCAGCGACAACCGTTCCATCTGCAAGAGTTTGACCAGCAAAAGTTCCATCAAAATAACCAAATGTGATCGTATTGGCTGGGATAGTACCTGTATTAGGATCACCGAAAGAGGTACCGCTTAATGTGCTAGTGGCAGAAACAAAGGTCAGTACTGCAGGATCAAAGATAATAGAGCCTTGATAGCTGAAGATATTATTAAAGTTTCTTACCGTAATCGGGACTGTAACTGTTTGGTTTGGACCTCCAACGTCATTACCCACGATAAACTGAAGATCAGTAACTGGAGCCGCAATAGAACCACAAGGATCAGCTACCCAATTACCCGCTACGAGGGAAGAAGAACCCGGAACACCATTTGGCGCGTTAGTAACGATTTGGGTGCCAGTAAGATCAAAGTTCATCAAAGTACCATTGTTGTCTCCGCCAGCAGCATCAGGAGCCGTGGTAACACCTGTGTTATCAGCGCCATCAACCCCTTCGTTGAATTTCCAGTAGCCGATTAAATTGGCTTCGGTAACAGGATTAAGGTCATTGGCTGCGCTAGTAGCGATCTGAGCATCCGTTCTTACTTCATTAAAGAAAGCCACTTCGTCCATGATACCATAGAAGTAGTATTGACCACCACCGGTACGATCACGGCCGATGTATACAGGTGCGATATTGTTGATGTCTATGCCATAGCGAGCGTCATTGACAGTAGTTTCGAGCACACCATCTACGTATAATTTGGCGGTAGTATTGGCTCGGTCAACAGTTACAGCTACGTGGTGGCATTGCGCATCACTGACGATTGTGGAGCTTTGGATGAAGAAAGGTCCATTGCCATTTTCAAACCACTCAATGGTAAGCTTACCATCCCAGATCCAGAACTGATAACCAGTAATGGCCTGATTAGGATCGTTATTGTCCACCATCTTAGAGAAGATCGCGTAACGAGCACCTGAATTGTTAAAGGTTGTTTTGATTTCAGCTTCGATGGAGAAGTCCGTAGCTGCTCCTACTTCAAAATCATTAGGATTTGCTACACTGACATAATCACCAGGGAAGAATGACAAGGCGTTGTTGCTACCACCCGTACCTACGGTACCAGGACCTGTATACTCAAGAGATACTTCACCCGTATTAGGGAAGTCATAACGTACCGTCCAGTCAGCTGGTAGCGCTGGAGTCACATTAGCAAAAGTACCAGACACAGCATTCGCATCGATCAAGGTGATCACATCGTTAGTGGTGAATCCATATACTGGATCAAAGCTAGTTTCAAGCGTACCGCCGATAGTAGCCGTACCGCCTACAATGATTTGATCATGCTGAGTTCCAGGAGTGGTACCGGCGATTTCGGCTGAAAAAGTAGTAGTTGCTACATTTTGCTGATAATCGTTGGCAAAGTTCAAGATTCCAGGCGAGAGCCCTGGAGCCATAATACCATTGCCTGTTACTAAGATGTTTCCTTGTACGTTACCGGTACCTTGGAAAAGACCGTTATTGAACAAGGTGCCATTGTTTGCAATCAGACCATTATTCGTAGCAGTTCCGTTTAGGCTTAGAGCTCTAGACGCATCTACTGTAACAGTCGCACCAGGTTCGTTAGTAAGGTTACCTGCTAGGGCCACATTATTCGCGCCATTACGAATAATATCTGCACCAGCTTGGTTAAGGAAATCAACGTTAGTGATGGTTTGATTATTTCCTAAGAGGTTGATGGTTGCTCCACTAACATTGGTAATGACCGGATTCGTTCCTAAGTTGGAATTCATAAAGGTCACAATGTTGAGGGTAGCATTATTAGTCATTGGGACATCCAACGAAGTATTTGCTGTCTCTATTGTTCCATTATTGGTAATACCACTCAAATTATCGATGGTGGTATTTGTCAATTCCATGGTCGTACCAGCGGGTACGATCAACCCTCTATTATTGGAGGAGGTGATTCTCTCCACCGTACTGATAGGAAAGGTCCGCACATTCGCCACTCCAGGCATGAAGTCAGCCGTACCACTTAAGGTAGTAATACCTCCTAAATCAAAAAAACCTGTACCAGAGTAAGTGTATCCAGTGTTATTTTCTATCTCAAGGTCTCGGCAGATTAATAAACCTTCCACTACCACATCACCTGTATTGACTAAGCTGCTTTCTAAAGCAAGGCTAACGCCGGCGTTTACGGTTAAGGTAGCTCCAGACTCATTTGTAATTACACCTTGCATAGTTAAGCCATTCGCTCCAGAACGGATAATGTTTCCACCCGCTTGGTTGAGGAAATCTACCGTACCGATGGTTTGATTATTTGCGGTAAGATTAATCGTTCCAGTACTCGAATTAGTAATGACCGGATTAGTCCCCAAATTGGTAAGCAAAGTACCGATGAGGTTTAGGGTTGCATTATTAGTTAATGGAACATCCAAAGAGGTATTGGTCATCTCAAGGGTTCCATTATTGGTAATACCACTCAAATTATCGATGGTGGTATTGGTTAATTCCATGCTCGTACTGGCTGGTACGATCAACCCTCTATTGTTGGAGGAGGTTATTCTCTCAATCGTACTGATTGCAAAGGTTCGTACAGTGGCAACGCCAGGCACGAAATCAGCCGTACCACTTAAGGTTGTAGTACCACCTAAGTCAAAAGTACCTGCACCAGAGTAGGTATATCCAGTGTTGTTTTCTATCTCAATATTTCGACAGGTAAATAAACCTTCCACTACCACATCACCCGTATTGACCAAACCACCATCTAAAGCGAGGGCCGAACTTGCGTTTACCGTCAAGGTCGCACCAGATTCATTGGTGATAACACCTTGCATACTTAGGCCATTCGCTCCCGAACGGATAATGTTTCCACCCGTTTGGTTAAGGAAATCTACCGTACCGATGGTTTGATTATTTGCGGTAAGATTAATCGTTCCAGTACTCGAATTAGTAATGACCGGATTAGTCCCCAAATTGGTAAGCAAAGTACCGATGAGGTTTAGGGTTGCATTATTAGTTAATGGAACATCCAAAGAGGTATTGGTCATCTCAAGGGTTCCATTATTGGTAATACCACTCAAATTATCGATGGTGGTATTGGTTAATTCCATGCTCGTACTGGCTGGTACGATCAACCCTCTATTGTTGGAGGAGGTTATTCTCTCAATCGTACTGATTGCAAAGGTTCGTACAGTGGCCACGCCAGGCATGAAATCAGCCGTGCCGCTTAAGGTTATAGTACCGCCTAAATCAAAAATACCTCCACCAGAGTAGGAATAGCCAGTGTTGTTTTCTATACCAATGTTTCGGCAGGTAAATAAACCTTCCACTACAACACTGCCAGTATTAGTTAAAGCTGCATCTAAAAAGAGGGAGCTACTTGCATTTACGGTCAAGGTCGCACCGGACTCATTAGTAAATGTACCAGCAAGAGTACAGCTGTTCGCTCCATTACGGATGATACTACCGCCTGATTGGTTAACCCAATCGATGCTAGCATCGCTAGAGTTATTGCCACTTAGGTTAACAGTAGCTCCATTTGTATTGGTAATAGTCGTAGGGGCACCTGTTAATCCACTAGAGCCCCAGGTAAGTGTGCCATTGTTGGTAATGGCCGCTCCGCTAGTAATTGTGGTGTTTCCAACTGTTAATGTGCCACCACCTGAGCCTCCATTGGCCTCAATGGTCAATGAATTAAAGGCGATTGACAAATTAGAGGCATTGACAGCTGCACCATCTACGATAGTTACATCATCAGCAGCTGTGGGAAGTATACCGCCAACCCATGTGCCGGTATTATTCCAGTTTCCACCAGTACTCGTGCTCGAGATACTGGCTGCAAAACTCACACCCGCCCAAAAGAGGAGCAAGAGGCTAAGCGTGAGCTTGCGAATAGTTTTTCCTTGTAAATTCATGTAATAAATAATTAGGGGTTATGTTGACCTAGTTACTGAGGTTGAAGAAGATGCTTAGACATCTTAAACCAGAACACATACCTCTCCCAGTCTCCATTTTGTGTGGTGAAAATGGAGGTAAAAAAATCCATAACAGATTTAATCGCCTATGTGGCGGTCATATCTGCAAGCAGATCAATCAATACGTGGCAAGGAAGGGGAAGTGTTTTTAGTTGAAGTATCGTCTTATAACATGTCCTACTTTATCATTCATCTACAATATATGTGAGAGATGCACACTCTGCAAGAACGGTTTATCAAACGGTCATTAAATTTAAATTAAGGACAGATTAATGGAACTTTTTGGACTTTCGTAATACTCCACAAGCGTATAAATACCTATTTTAAACCGTGCTTTCCCTGAAAGTGGAAAGGTAAGTATGTATGGAAAAATCATCATATATGATTCTGCTTGAGTGTTTTAGGGCTATAGGCTCTATCATTTTTACTTTTCCTGCTTTCTACACTTGCATCAATTGTTTCGTCAATCGAATAAATTCGCCTCGCTAAATACCCCCAAGTCCTTTCGGATTTTGAATTAACCGTTCTGCGAAGCAGTAGCTAAATACTAACAATTGCTAGTGGCCTAGCCTTGGCTGTCTTATAAAAAAATCAGAGATTCGATCATGCTCTATTTTTACGCTTCGCGCAACGCTACCTCATCTCTCTTTTTTTTGTTGATCCTAGGCTGTTTGCTGAGTTGCCAGTCGCCTGCCCCTGCTGAGGAAGAAATACCCCCAAAAGAATATGCTGTCTGGCCCTTAGGTCCCTTTGTCAAAGCCAATGATCAGAACCCTATCCTTGAGCCTAAAGGAAATACACTATTTGCTTGCCCAATTCGTGGCAAAGCGGTGGCGTGGGAAGCCAAAGACGTCTTTAATCCTGCGGCAGTCGTGAGGGAAGATACCATATGGATGTTGTATCGTGCCGAGGATACCCTGGGTATACATGGAGGGACCTCTCGGATTGGGCTGGCTTACAGTACCGATGGCATTAGCTTTGAGCGCTTTCTTTATCCGGTGCTCTATCCCAGTCTCGATCCTGCCCGCGACTTAGAGTGGGAGGGAGGCTGTGAAGACCCTAGAGTGGTGCAAGACTCTGCCGGTAATTATTGGATGACCTACACTGCCTATGATGGAGAAACGGCACGCCTCTGTATCGCGAGTTCGCCGGACCTGCTGCGTTGGGTCAAATACGGGCCTGTTTTTATGCGGACTGATGAGGGCAAGTATATGGATCTCTGGTCAAAGTCGGGTTCTATTATTTGTCGTAGGGTAGGAGATCAAATGATCGCCACGCGTATTGAGGGTAAGTACTGGATGTATTGGGGGGATACCGAGATGTTTGTGGCGACCTCAGATGATTTGATCTCTTGGCGACCCTTGATGGATGAAGCAGGGAAATTCATTTCAGCTTTTGGACCTCGCCAGGGCAAGTTTGATAGTCGATTGGTAGAGCCGGGGCCGCCTGCTTTTATCAGTGATAGTGGTATTGTCCTCCTATACAATGGTATGAATCTTCCCCATGCAGAAGGCGGAGATCCCAATCTACCCGAAGGGATGTATGCCTCGGGTCAAGCTTTGTTAGATCCGGCTGATCCTAGCAGACTGCTGCGCAGAACGGCCAGTTTCTTCCTCCGGCCCGATCAGCCCTACGAAACCGAGGGGCAGGTTAATCAGGTAGTCTTTATCGAAGGCCTCGCCTTCTTGGGCGATCGTGCTTTTTTGTACTATGGCACGGCTGACTCTAAGATTGGGGTAGCTTACCGACCTTGATTTCGGTATTTTGGATTAGTCCTCCTATTCTACCTGCAGATTTAGGAAGGAGGAAAAAAATACCCCTCTCATGCAAAGATCCATTCTCTTTTCCGCTACGCTCTGCCTCCTTTGTTTTTTTGCCTGCGCGCAGAACGATAAGAGCGTTCCCCAAAGGGTGATAGAAAACCTTGCTTATCTCCCAGCAGAGGAGATCGAAGTTGATAGCCTACAACGCTTAAACCTAGTATTACCCGCCGGGGAAGAAAAGACACCTCTACTCGTTTGGATAGGAGGAGGTGCTTGGTCATTTGTGGACCGCCATAAAGAAATGGATTTGGCGCAGCAATTTGCGGCCAAGGGCATTGCGGTGGCGAGTGTGGGGCATAGATTGAGTGCTGCCGTTTGGGCGGACAGTAATCGCACCGAAGGGGTACAGCATCCGGTTCATGTACAAGATTTGGCTGCCGCTTTTAAATGGCTGTATGATCATGCCGAAGAGTACAATTGGGATCGCGAACAAATCTTTGTGGGAGGTTTTTCTTCTGGGGCTCATTTGGCGGCCTTGTTGAGTTTGGACGAAAGCTATTTGGCAGTTCATGGTTTGAGTTTGGCCAACATCAAAGGTGTTATTCCAGTGGCGGGTACCTATGACGTATCTCACTATCATGCGGCTTTTGCCAATAGTGATACGCGTTCCGCGCTAGCGGATACCCACGTCAAAGCCGTTTTTGGCGATACCGAAGAGGATTTTAAAGCGGCTTCTCCCATTACTTATTTGGAGAGTATGTCGGTGCCGATGCTGCTGATCTCAGAAAACAATACCTACAACTATACTCGGGTCCTAGAGCAAGCTTTGGACGAGGGCAGCTTCAAGGAGTATAAAGTGATTCATGTACTAGAACTGGGCCATCGCGATCTTTGGAACAATCTCTCCTTTGAAGCAGAGAGTCCTTATCGTCAGGCTATGCTTGATTTCATCCTTTCATAATTACGGTCATGCGACAACTAATACTTATCGGGCTAGTATTTGCCAGCCAAATCTTAAAGGCGCAAAGCACTGAAATCTACGTCAGCGATGCGGGTAATTTCAACAATCCGCCTTGGCAGATTTTGAAATTTGATGAAAACGGTCAAAACCCCACAGTATTCATTGATACCAATATTGATTGGCCGCAGGATATCCTTTTTATCGAAGACTCCAATCGCGTCTTGATCTCCAATCTCAATAGCAATTTGATCAACTGGCATGATGCTACGACTGGTGCTTATATCGGTCTATTTGCCAATGGCATCAATGGGCCGACTCGGATGAAAATTGGGCCAGATTCTCTTTTATACGTATTGCAGTGGGGGGGTAATGGACGCGTGCTACGCTATCAGCTGGATGGGACCTTTGTGGATGAGTTTACCACCGTGGGCGTTTCTCAGAGTATCGGCCTAGCTTGGGATGTTACGGGCAATCTATATGTCTCCTCCTATGGAGATGATATCGTACGCCAATTTGACACTCAAGGCAACGATCTGGGACTCTTCGTATTTGGCAATCTCGACGGTCCCACCAACATTTGGTTCAATGACAAAGGCGATCTACTGGTGGTAGATTATGATGGCAATGCGGTCAAAAGATTTGATCCTTCAGGCTTTTATGAAGGGGTTTTTATGAGCGGTTTAGGCAATGCCGAAGGGGTGGCCTTTATGGACAATGGCGACATATTAATCGGCAATGGCAGTACTTCATCGGTCAAACGCTTTGATGATAGTGGCGCTTATCTCAATGAATTTATCGCCTCGGGTGCGGGGAATTTACTCAACCCCAATGCGATCGTAATACGCGAAAACAGTAGCACGGGCATCACTAAGCCTATCACCGAAAATGCAAGCATTCTCAGCCCGAATTTTGGGACTGTCTTTGAATTGGTGCTCTCTCCCCAACAAGGCGCCAAGCAAATTCAAGTTTACAGTTTGGAAGGGAAAAGGGTGAGTGAGCTTAGCGGGACTGTTTGGACTGCGGATCACTTGGCTCCGGGCTTATATTTTGTGCTTGCGGAGCTAGCGGATGGTAGGCGTTTGCGGCAAAAGATTATGGTGAGTTATTAGGAGGATTTGTGTGGGGATGACCGCTGCGCGGAACGCTTATCTCTTGAATGTAGAATGTCCAATATCGAACGCCCAATTACGAAGGGATTGACATCC
>CAZHOC010000033.1:0-3780 GCA_964534295.1 uncultured Bacteroidia bacterium
ACCACGCACCAATCTGGCAATCCCAGTCCAAGAGATCAAACCCAAACAAAGCATAAAGAACCAAACATTTTTACCAAAAATCGCGCCTAAGGAAATCACTAGCATGATTAGGGGTAATGATTCCATCAATTCTATACTTTTTAATAAAAGTAGATCAAGTGGTATTGGCAAGCTTTTGCGCCACCAGGCCCAGCGAGTCAATTTATGCCCTAACCAAGTAAAGGAGACCAGAATTCCAAAGACAATCATCAAACTGAGCAGAAATTGCCAAACCACGCCAAAGCCTACTGCATCTTCAATGGCAAAACTTCGCACTTGGAAACCATAGAACCACGCTGGAATTATTCCCAATAAGGCGCCAAGAACCACTCCCCTACTCTGGGCCCAACCGCTATCCCCTAGGTAACCCATAGTACTACCGATCAAGATTCCCAGCAAAGCAGCTATTCCAACCGCAATCAATGAGAAAAGCAGCGCATTACGGCTACCGAGGAGCAGGATGGCCAAGATATCTCGTCCTTCACGATTGGTGCCCAGGTGATGTCTAAATCGTCCTGACAAAGCCTCATCCGTTCCTCTAGGAATTTGTGGACCAAAAGGCTTCATCTCCTTGTGGGCAGAATTTCTCTTTGTTCCATAGGGGATAAGGGCCCAACTAACATTTTTTATGGGTAGCGTATCCCAGCGAATTTCGCTGTAGAGCTTGGGCTGGATAGGATCAACTATACTATCTATCCTATTAGGATTCCAGAGGGGATAAACTTTTTCCCCTCTCAACTCACAGCTGTAGGGCAAAGGACTGACAATAAAAGGCCCAATAATGGCTATCAATATCCAGAAGCTGCAAATCAGCAAGGAGATTAGCGCAATGCGGCTTTGATTAAATCGCCGCCAGAACCTGGATATTGATCTTTCGGCCATATTAAGTATTGCGGGTGAGTTTGATACGAGGGTCAAGCCAATGGTACAACACATCCGTAACCCAATAGCCAATCATGGTCAATAAACCAAGTAGGCTAAACATAGCTAAGATTACTGGTGCATCATTTTCTAGTATTGCGTCAAAGAGGGTTTTGCCTAAACCAGGGATTTGGAATACGGTCTCCAATATCAAGGATCCTCCAATCATAGCGGGGAAGAGCCCAGAAATCAGCGTTACTAGTGGGATGAGAGCGTTCCGCAAAGCGTGCCTATATAAAACTCGCTTTTGGCTTAAGCCTTTTGTCCTTGCCGTACGCACATAATCACTTGACAATTGCTCTAACATGCTGGCTCGCACTACCCTACTCACCACAGCCAATGAACCATAGCTGTAGGCAATCACGGGTAAAAAGTAGCGAGTGACCAACTTCCAGGTAGTAGGATTTGAGGATACAAAGGAACTGTCAAACCAATCCAAGAAGTCAGGATTAGCAAAAAACATCAAGAGCACCAGCGCTAGCCAAAACTCGGGTACGGCTCGAAAGGCAAATACCAAGATCGCCGAAGCCCGATCCCACCAACCATCCTTTTTGCGAGCGGCCAGAATACCCATAGGAATGCCGAGTCCGAGTACTAGCAAGGTTCCTAGCAAGGCGAGAAAAGCGGTATAAAAAAACAGTGAACCAATGGTTTGGGAGATATTTTTCTTCTTCATCGAATAGCCAAAATCTCCCCTACTAATCACCTTCGCTAGCCAGGCGTGGTATTGACAATCAAAGCCATACCACTTAAATCGGGGCAAATAAATCCGCCAGCGACTTTTTGAGGTCTCAAGAACCTTTAACTGATTTTCTAGATTTTGGCGTTCCGCGACTAGCGGCAAAAAAACCGAATCAAGCGCATAGAGACTATCAAGGCCGTTTAGCAAAAAGTGTAAGCGGTCTGGCTCACCATAATATTGCAGATCAAAGGCCCGCCTTCTAGCTGTTTTGAGTCGGCTTACTCTTGCGGCATGTTCCTCTTTGGAAATACTGTCTTTGGGTAGCTTAAAGACTAAGTTCTTACGTAGGAAGTTTTTTTGCAGTCTCCGCCATTCGTTCACTTCGGACCATTGTCCGTTGAAGTGTAATAAGCGTTTAAGCGCTTCTTTTTCACGCTCCGGAATGATACGATGTAAGGTGTCTGGGTCCGCCCAAGAATGTAAAGCAAAGTAAAAAGGAGGCTTATTTAGCCTATAGGTATCAATAACCTTTTCCTGACAATTTCTTAATATCAGCAGATTGGGTTCAGTAAGGACTGAACCGCATTGTGTGCTGAGGGGTGAATGACCAACGTTGTGGCTAATAAAAAAGGCCAGTACGCTGATCAGCCATACCATAGGCACCATCAATAAGAGCCTTTTGATCAGGTACTGCCACATCGTTTTTTATTAACGGATACGATCTACAGAACGTACCATTTCTTCGTCCTTGCGAATCCCTCTAACCCCTAAGAATATGAGGAATACCGCCACTATGGGGAAAATCATGCCATAGCCTGGCGTACTTGCGGCAGAGGCTCCTAAGAAATCAGGGCCTTGCTGAGTAAGCAATACGAGCGCTAAGATCTCTACCAAGATTAAAACCGCACCGATATAGCCAAGACGGATTTGACGAGGACGGTCTTCAAATTGGAAGATCAACCACAATATGAAGGCGCCACTCAAAACGGTCATCGCCATGAATACAGAGTGAAGCACAGATTTCATAGAATCCTGATGCTCAAAAAAGTTTACGCTGCTGCCTTCGGATTCGGGGGCCATTTGAGCCAGTCCATTGAGGACCTCCACTTGTCCAGCATCGCTATACTGCCAAACGGGCGTAAAAAGTACGGCGAAATTGACGATGATGGCTAAAAGAAAGAAGATGGATTGAATTCGTTGCAACATAGGAAAGCAAATTTGCCGCTTGTCGAGGCGAGGTTGTAAATTTGGCGAGATTTGTAAATCGAAACCAAAGGTAAAAAAAATTGCAGGAATGCGTTACTTCCTCGACATCTCTTATCAAGGAACTCATTATGCCGGCTGGCAAAGGCAAAACAACGCCATCAGTGTGCAACAGAAGTTAGAAGAGGCTTTGAGTACTTTTCTTAGACAGGAGACAGCCTGTACAGGTGCCGGCAGAACGGATGCAGGAGTACACGCTCGGCAATTGATGGTACACTTTGATACTGAAAATCCGCAGGATCGGCGTCTACTGGCCGGACTCAATGGCATATTGCCAGATGACATTGCTGTCAAAGCCGTGTACGAAGCTAGTCAGATGCCTTTGCATGCTCGTTTTGACGCCTCTCACCGAGCATATATATATCAAATCACCAAGCGTAAAAACCCGGAGTATCAGTTCACTGCTAGCTGGGTAAAGCCAGCATTGGATCTCGAAAGGATGCAGGCCGCCGCCGCTAGCTTACTCGAATACAAAGAATTTGCTTCTTTTTGCAAGGCAAACGGCAACAACCTCACCTACCTCTGTGACATTCGCCGAGCCGAATTTGAGGAGACTCAGGACTTACTTCTTTTTCATGTAGGCGCTAATCGCTTTCTCCGAGGCATGGTACGTGCCTTGGTGGGAACGCTCCTTTGGGTTGGAACGGGACGCTTGAGTGTCAAGGATTTTCGTGAGATTATTGAGGCGCAGGATCGTAAGGCGGCCGGGCCGAACGCTGAGGCTAAGGGTCTGTTTTTGACCGAAGTGCTATATCCTGAGGGAAGCTTGAGGCTGATCGCAGATTAGGAGATAAGCGTTCTGCGCAGCAGGTAAAAAGCCAAAGATACCGGATAAGTTCGTGCCTCACTTTCCGGCATGACGGCTTCCCCCTTAG
>CAZHOC010000033.1:3880-14876 GCA_964534295.1 uncultured Bacteroidia bacterium
TTTGCCAAAACTCTTCTAAACGTCATCCCGGCCAAGGTACGCGAGCCGGGATCTTCCCGGCCAAGCGTTCTGCGCAGCAGGTAAAAAGCTAAAGATACCGGATAAGTTCGTGCCTCACTTTCCGGCATGACGGCTTCCCCCTTAGCCTTTGCCAAAACTCTTCTAAACGTCATCCCGGCCAAGGTACGCGAGCCGGGATCTTACAGGCCAAGCGTTCTGCGCAGCAGGTGACAAAAAAAGGCCCTAAACCAAAGTCTAGAGCCTTATTTATTTTTTCAGCTTCGCTAAACGCTACCAGAAGAAAGAGAAATTGATGCCTCCGCTGCTGGCAAGGCCAACGCCTAAATTGGTAGTTACATCCTTAACGGTGAAGTTGTCATTGATGGTAACCAAAGCGTCTACATTGGCGGAGGGTTGTACGACACCAGTTTGAGATACTCGGATATCTCCTCCCATTTGAGAGAAAGCAGTACCGAGGTTGTATTCAGCGCCAAAAGAGATTTTGTCAGTGATGAAGTAGTTAAAACCTGCGATGAGGTTCAAACCTACACTAAAACCACCAGCTGTTTCGGTACGTGTGTTGATGTCAGATTTAAAGACAACGGCGCCAGCTGTGTCCAAGTACTGGTATTCGTTGTCAAAGCTGACAGTTTCAGGACCTAAAAAGGAAATCGGAATTTCAGCACCTACATAAGGATCGAGCTTTGGAGACTCAAGGGCCATGTGCCATTCGATACCAGGGCTAAAATTGAAACCAGTTGATGAAATAGTGGTACGCGTAACAGTATCAACCCGATAAGCCTGTGGAAAACGCTCGAAGTCAGTGTATCCAAAGGTGTAATCGCTGACAGAATTGGTACTCTGGATGCCAAAGGTAAGGCGAGCCGCAAGACGGTCGGTCAAGTAGTAGCGTCCTAATGCTTGAGGAATATCGAATTCGTCAGTACGAAAATCTTCCAAAGAAACATTTTGGAGACCTGTAATGCGAAAACCAATCCCCCAATCGCCGGCTAAAGGCTTGGTCTGTCCTACTGCCAAACTGAGACCGAGGAGCAAAAATGCAAAAGTGAATAAAAGATTTTTCATGCGTGAATTATTGCTTTAAATCTGCGCACTCCCGACGGGAGCGAATTGCTAACAAGCGCGCAAATTACAAATATTCACCAATTATGTAAGTAGGGATGATAAATAGCATATTTCCCGCAATTTCCCCTCTGCTGCAAGTGTCTCAAGCTACTTTTATCATTTTTTTTAGCAGTAAGCTCGATTTTTTTTTGCCTTTCTGCCATTTCATGGAACGCTCAGTTTGTTGAATGAGGGGGATTTACTAATCAGTAGCGAAACCGTGTTTTCCTCGCAAAGGGACAAATCTAAAGGCTTGCAGTTTTTCGATTTCGTACTCGTTCTTAGACTTGCGTTTGACAACTAGCATATTTTGTTGAGACAAGTCTCCAGTTGGAATTACCATGATGCCTCCGACCGCCAATTGTTTCTTCAAAGGTTCCGGAATTCGGGGGCTTGCAGCCGTAACAATTATCCGATCAAAGGGTTGGTATAGCGGCCAGCCTTTGGAGCCATCGCCTTGGAGCAATTTGGTACTGCACTCCATATCTTCGAGACGGGACTTGGCCAATCGATGGAGCTTGGGATCGATTTCTACAGAAAAGACTCTCATCCCCATTTTACAAAGGACCGCAGCTTGATAGCCAGAACCGGTGCCGATTTCGAGTACCTTCATTTTGGCTTTCAGCCGCAAAAGTTGGCTTTGATACGCGACCGTAAACGGTTGGCTGATCGTCTGACCTTGAGGGATGGGCAAAGCTTTGTCGACATAAGCGTCTGCTTCGAAGGCGGTGTCTACAAAATTATGGCGGGGCACAGCAAGGATGGCGTCCAACACGCCTTTATCTGTTATTCCCCGGTCCATTAACTCCTGAACAAGACGTTTGCGCTGGCCTTTATGTTTGAAAGTATCGAGCATGTTTCAAAGTTCCCATAAATACACGAAATTTGCACTCAAAATTTCTCCTTCCTATATGATCAAGCATCCAGATACTTTTGACAAGCGCCATATTGGCCCCTCTGAGGCTGATTTGGCCCATATGCTGAAGGTGGTAAATGCCTCTTCCCTCGAGCAACTTATTGAAGAAACCGTTCCGGCACGGATTAGGCTGGAAAAAAGTCTCAAAACCCTCGAAGCATTGGGGGAAAATGAATACCTCCAACGCCTTAAAGGTATTGCGGCGCAAAACGAATTGTATCGAAGCTATATTGGCTTAGGATATTATGACTGCATCACCCCATCGGTGATTTTGCGCAATATATTTGAAAATCCGGGTTGGTACACACAATACACGCCTTATCAGGCAGAAATTTCTCAGGGACGCCTGGAAGCGCTTCTCAACTTCCAGACCATGGTGAGTGATCTTACCGTTTTGCCGGTGGCGAACGCTTCTCTCCTTGACGAAGCTACTGCTGCGGCTGAGGCGATGAGCATGACTTTCTCTCAGAAAGGCAAGAAAGATCGCAAGAGCAATGCTAACGTGATTCTTGTAGACAAATTTTGCCTGCCTCAGACGATAGACGTTCTGCAAAGCAGAGCTGCTGGTATTGGCATCGAAATCAAAATTGCTGACCCCAAAGAATTTGTAGTGGACGAAAGCGTCTTCGCGGCTATCGTTCAGTACCCTGATCGTAGAGGGGAAGTCAATACTTACCAAGCTCTAGCAGATCAACTCCACGCTCAAAAAGGCTACCTCATCGTCGCTGCTGACTTGATGTCTCTTGCTTTATTGCAAGCACCGGGAGAATTTGGCGCCGACGTAGCCGTGGGTACTGCTCAGCGTTTCGGAGTACCTATGGGTTATGGAGGTCCTCACGCAGCTTATTTTGCCTGTAAAGATGAGTTCTTGCGTTTGCTACCAGGTCGTATCATTGGAGTCTCTATCGATGCTCAGGGCAATCCAGCCATGCGCATGACCCTGCAAACCAGAGAGCAACACATTCGTCGCGATAAGGCGACTTCTAATATTTGTACCGCTCAGGCCCTACTTGCCATCATGGCGGGTATGTATGCTGTCTACCATGGTCCAAAAGGAGTCAAAGCCATCGCTGGTCGGATTCACGCTATGACCAATAGCCTAGTGGCAGGCCTTAAGACTTTGGGGATTACTCCTAGCAATGCCAACTATTTCGATACCATCACCGTCGAAGTAGCGGATGCAGCTAAAGTTAAGGAGATCGCCCTTGGCGAACGCGTAAACCTTTATTACAACGAAAATCAAGTGAGCATTTCGCTTGATGAGTGTACCGAGCCCGCTGATGTAAGACAACTCCTCAGCATTTTTGCGCAAGCCACAGGGACTACCCTTAACGGCTTTGATCCTAGGAATACGCTTGCCGTAGCGGCTTCTAGCCTTGACGAGCAATACCAACGTAGTTCTGAATATTTCACTCATCCTGTTTTCAATTCTTATCACTCGGAAACAGCGATGATGCGCTATATCAAATCTTTGGAAAACAAAGATTTGTCGCTCAATACGGCGATGATTCCCTTGGGATCATGTACCATGAAGCTAAACGCCGCTACTGAATTGATGCCAGTTAGCTGGCCAGAATTTGCCAAGCTGCACCCATTTGTACCAAAAGATCAAGCCAAAGGCTATGATCAAGTAGTTACAGAATTAGGAGATATCCTCGCTGATGTTACGGGTTTTGCCGGCATCTCTTTCCAACCTAACTCTGGTGCTCAGGGTGAGTATACAGGTTTGATGGTGATCAGAGCTTACCACCTAAGCCGTGGCGATGATCATCGTAATATCGCTTTGATTCCTGATTCAGCACACGGTACCAATCCTGCTTCAGCCGTTATGGCAGGTATGAAGGTCGTAGTAGTGAAGACTGACGATATTGGCAATATCGATATCGATGATCTTCGCGAGAAAGCAGAAAAGCATTCCGAAAGCCTTTCCTGCCTCATGATCACTTACCCTTCTACTTATGGGGTATTTGAGGAAGGCGTCAAAGATATTTGTGAGATTATTCACCAGCATGGTGGCCAAGTCTACATGGACGGCGCCAATATGAATGCCCAGGTGGGTCTTACTAGCCCAGGAAGCATTGGGGCAGATGTGTGTCACCTCAACCTCCACAAGACCTTTGCGATTCCTCACGGTGGTGGGGGGCCTGGCATGGGTCCAATTGGTGTTGCTGCCCACCTTATGCCTTTCCTACCGAGTCACGTTTTGGTAGAAACTGGTGGTGAACAAGGTATCAGCGCTGTTGCTGCCACTCCTTATGGAAGTACCTCCATCTTATTGATTTCCTACGCTTACTGCTTGATGTTAGGCAGCGAAGGTATGACTGAGGCGACTCGCTATGCGATCCTCAACGCAAACTATCTTAAGAGCCGCTTGCAAGACCACTATTCTGTCCTATTTGAAGGGACTAGCGGTCGCGTAGCGCATGAGTTCATCTTGGACTTGCGGGCCTTCAAGCAAAAGTGTGGTCTTGAAGTAGATGATATCACTAAGCGTTTGATCGACTATGGTTTCCATGCGCCTACTGTTTCTTGGCCGGTTCCCGGAACGATTATGATCGAACCTACGGAGAGTGAGCCATTGAGCGAATTGGATCGTTTTTGCGAAGCGATGATCAGCATTCGCAATGAGATCCAAGAAGTTGAGTTGGGCATCGTCGACAAAGAAGACAATGTCCTGGTCAATGCACCGCATACCCTCGCTCAAATCGCTGGCGATGAATGGGAGCATAGCTACTCTCGTAGCAAAGCGGCCTTCCCTGTTCCTAGTTTGAGGGTACAGAAATTTTGGCCGAGCGTAGCCCGCGTCAATAATACTTATGGTGATAGAAATGTAGTTTGTACTTGTCCTCCGATTGAGGCTTATGCCGAGGAAGTTTAGTCCTGATTACATCAAAATTAAATACGAAAGCGTTACCCAATGGGTAGCGCTTTTTACATTTAAGGATCGCCACCAATTCTATAAAGAATGTGTATCTTGGCAGCAGCCATTAATCAGCCTCTATGAATTTTTCAATTCGACTTTCTCGTTTCAGCCAACCATTTTGGGGCACGCTGATTTTATGCTTGGGGCTTCTTGCCTGCAAGCAATCTCCTACGACTCAAGCCAGCATCCAAGAGGCTGAAGCTGAGTCTCCTACAACTGTAGTAGTAGTAGAACAGGATACTACCAATGCAGACAGCATGAATACTCGGGGCTTAGGCGCGAACGCACGCCTTGGTTTTGATTTTGCCGCTCAGTTCCCTTTGATAGATAGCCTCAGTCAATCCCAAACCGAAGGCAGAAGGTTAATCGGCAGCTTCGCAGCGGCAGTTATGCAAGCAAAGAGTATTGAGACCAGTGAACAATTGGAAGAGCTTTTATTTGAGCGGAGAGATCAAGCGAGAGAGCAGTTACAATCCATCATCGAAAACCAAGATTCGCAGTGGCTAGATCAAAACTACGATGCGCTAGAAGACGAACTCAATCGTCTAGGCATGAGCATGTTGTTTGCCGAAGGCATGTTTATTGGCTTGGGAAATACTGCTTTGCTGACAGAACAGGTAGAAAGTAAAGGGAGCGATGCCTTGAAATGGTACCTAAAGTTTATCTATGCCTCTGATAATTCTGCCAATGGAGAGTACCCTTTCCTTGACATGAGTCCCTATAGCGACATGATATTGGCGGGCGAAAAGCTGCAATCTCTTGAGCCGAATCCCTATTATGAGAAGATAGAAGATCAGTACCATAGAGCCTTGCTTTGCATGGCCGATGTACACAGAGTAGGGGCTCCTAGCGCTCGCACAGACGAAAAGCAGTTGTTGGTGGGTGGTATCAATACTGAACACTATCCTTTTGCGACTGGCTCTGAATCTCGTAAGGTTTTTGCGCAGGCCAATAGTTCTCGCTACAGTCCCGTGATGGCAAAGATCATGGCCAATATGTCTGAGATGAGTGAAGACCCTGAGCATCTCTATATCATCATTACAGAATGGGTGGAAGGGGAAGAAATGGCCAAAAGCAGAGTTTACTCACATCTAGAAGCTGGTGTAGATATCCCTCATTATCTCAAGATTCGTCGTCCCAATGGCGCTGATGCCTACGGCATCGTCTATCGATTTTATGATGATGCAGAGAAAGCAGAGGCTGCTATTAGCAAAATAGAAACCGAAATAGAAACAGCAGAACTTAGAATGGTAAGCGTTCGCAGTGGCGAACTATTTGAGATGGAATCTGCTATGAATTGATATCATTTTTAAATGAAGCATCGTATAATCCTCACGGGTAGCAATGGACTACTCGGTCAAAAAATCATTAATATCCTTGCCGGTAGAGCCAATGTTCAACTTCTTGCTACCTCTCGTGGGGTTAACCGCCATGCGGAACGAGGAGGCTATCTTTACAAGGATTTGGATTTATTGGACTATGGTTTGTGGGCAGCAGAATTTGAGAGTTTTAAGCCCACAGCGGTAATTCATACTGCGGCTATGACGCAGGTAGACGCTTGTGAGGATCAGCGGGAAAGCTGTGATAAAATTAATGCCGAGGCAGTCCATCACCTAGCTCAACTATGCAAGGAGTATGATACTCACTTAGTTCATATCTCGACGGATTTTGTATTTGATGGTGCTGCTGGGCCATACGATGAAAACGCCAAGCCCAATCCCGTAAACTATTACGGGCAAGCCAAGCTCAAGGCGGAAGAGTACGTGCAAGAAAATGCAGCTTCATGGGCGATTTTACGGACAATGCTTCTCTATGGCATTACCCCGTCTATGTCTCGCAGCAATATTGTTTTGTGGGTTAAGCGTTCGCTAGAAGCAGAAAAAGAAATCAAAGTCGTTGATGATCAGTTTCGCTGCCCTACCTTAGCAGAGGATCTTGCCAGTGCCTCGGTTTCAGCTGCTATGCGCAAAGCGCAAGGTATCTTTCACATCTCCGGAGCAGAAATGATGTCGATCTACGAGATTGCAGAGCGTGCAGCAGAATTCTGGAAACTGGATACGGGTCTAATGAGTCATACAGACAGCGCTAGTCTCAATCAAGCCGCCAAACGCCCGCCTAAGACAGGTTTTGTTATCCTCAAAGCCCAAACTGAATTAGACTATCAGCCCCATAGCTTTGCTCAGGGTTTGGCGATAGTAGATCAGCAGATAAGGGAAATGAATTAAGGGAGATAAGCGTTCCACGAAGGGGTAAAAAAAACATAGACTGCCCCTAATTTTCACAGCCTAGACTCCTAAAAAGCTCTTCACTAAGCTCATACTCCCGCTCATGAAAAGGGTTATGAATTTGCTGTGCCCCTTTCTTTCTTAAGCCACCCATCTCATGCGCGATGGCAGTAGCATTTTCGACCTTGATGATAAATTCGTCTACATAGCTTTTCAAGATTCCCGCTCGAAGGCCTAATTGAATCGCCTGCCGATCCAAACGTCTGCCATCTATGGCTCGTTCAGGATCCCATTGGTGCACCACATCAGCCTTTTTCAAGGCTGTCTGCCACTGATCCTCGGTTTCGAACAAGCTCGGCTGCCAATGGGCTTCGACAGAATTTTGCAGGATTTGGAGAAAGGATTGATGAGTAATCTTGATGCGAGCTATAGCCTGCATACGATTTTTTGTAGCGTACTTGGTCCGATGTAACACCCAGCCAAAAGATGGCTTGATCCAACTGGTACGATCTAAACCAAAGCCTTTGCCAAAAGTGCCTTTTTCGACTGCGATTTCGACAGTTGAGGGCTTGAAGGCCTGGTAGACAAATACCCCTTCCTCGTCATAATCGGCATAAACTATTTTTTTCATGGTGGTGGGTGCTTTTTGAGATGACGAGAAAAAACAACTAAGGAGATTTAGGCGTCGCAAAATTTTGGGGCGCTACTTGATGATTATGCCTTTGGATTGCATCATTTCATAGGCTGCTTCTACGTCTCCAGGCCGTAAATTCACTCCTCTACTAGCGTCTCTAATGACTGTGGTTTCGAAGCCTAATTTCACAGCATCTAAGGCGCTAAACTTAACACAATAGTCCGTCGCCAAGCCTACGATATCCACTGCCTGAACGCCTTTGTCCTTTAAATACTGCCCCAAACCGGTGTCTTTGCGATGGCCATTGTCAAAAAAGCCGCTATAGCTATCTATTTGTGAATCAGTGCCTTTATGGAAGACTTTGTCCACCTTGCTCATATCTAAATTAGCGACGAATTGAGCGCCAAAGGAGCCTTGTACGCAATGCACTGGCCAGAGGACTTGCTGAAGACCATGTAGATCAATGATGTCCCCTTGCCATCGGTTTTCATGATTAGCCGCAAAGCTTCCATGATCCAATGGATGCCAGTCTTGGGTAGCCACCACTAGCTCATAATCTTTTTGTAATTCATTGACGAGCGGTATGATTTCTTTCCCTCCGGGAACGGCAAGACTTCCCCCTTCAACGAAATCATTTTGGATATCTATGATCAATAAGGCCTTCATATACAAAAGATATTTGTGTAAATATAACACATTTATTCTTATAAACGAGATTGTGTCTGCTTGGTTACTATCGCCCGATCATAAAAATGTGTATCTTTTCCCGCCTTTTGGTCAGATTAGATAATGCTATGTCCATGAAAAGAGCCTTGGTGCTAAGCGGAGGCGGTGCAAACGGAGCGTTTCAATATGGAGCGTTGAAGTACATTGAGACGGAAGTCAAACCTAAAATTCCCGATTTCAATTACGATGTAATCGCTGGGGTATCAGTTGGGGCGATCAATGCCGTCATGGTGGCTATGCACAAATTCAAGGGGCTTGATAAAATCTGGAACTCTCCCAATTTAGAGAAGCTAATCTATCGCGGTAAACTTGAGGTGTTTCAGCTTATGCGGCGGCTCCTGTCCCAGGAACGCTCAATTTTGGATAATACTCCCCTATTTAATCTGCTCCAACGCTACGTTCGCTTAAGCGATATTCATACCCAAAGTCATAAGCTAAAAATCGGTGCAGTATCCCTTTGCTCTGGTAATTATGTTTCCTTGGGGCCGGAACAGTTTGATGCAGATGTAGAATTTCAAAAGGCAATTCTCGCTTCCACTGCTATTCCCATCCTATGGAATCCAGTGGACGAAATTCGGACCAAAGATGGCATCATCAAGGATTTGGTTGATGGAAGCATTCGGGACAATAGTCCGTTGGGACATGTCATCCAATATCACCCAGACGAAGTCATTATTATCAACTGTACCTCTCCTAAAACTCCTTTGGAATTTGAGGCGGAGCCAGCAAAAAGTATGTTTTCTATTGCTCGTAGAGCTTTGGTCGACATTGCCATTGATGAAATCTTTATCAATGACCTACGAGAATTTTTAACCATTAACGACCTGGTAGGTCAAGCCAAAGCCCAAATGCCGGATATCCGTTTATACCGCAATCACTTTGTCACAGGTAGACGGGTCGAATTGAAGCAGTTTCAAACCGTTTTGATAGAACCGGATGAAAATCTCGGCAATATCCTCGATTTTAGATCGGATCAAATACAGTGGCGGATCGAAGAGGGGTATCAGGCAGCACGTAAGGCTTTTGCTCACTATGAGAATGAAAATGTCAGCGGATTTTTTTCCAGTCGTTGATTTGTAATAAAACCCAATTCTAGCCGACAGATAAAACACAAGATCTAAATCCTTAGGGAAGTATCGGGAAACGCTCTGTTTTTTATAACTTCGCGGGATACGCTTACAAGAGCTAAAAAAATATGGCAAACATCATCTTTTGGATAATAGTCTCAATCGTAGCTGCTGCTGCCGCCTTTGGACGATACAAACTTTATGAAAAAGCAGGAAAACCGGCATGGGCCGCGTTTATTCCGGGTTATAATCAGTTCGTCAAACTTCAAATCATCGGTAAGCCTATCTGGTGGTTGGTATTGCTTTATCTACCCGTCATTGGCGTTTTGGTCTGGGTGGCAATGGCCATCGAGCTAGCCAAAGCCTACGGCAAGTATAAACTAAGCGAACACGCAGCAGCCTTGATTTTGCCATTTTACTACCTTCCCAAGATCGGGATGGAAGAAAATACCCGCTATCTAGGACCACCAGAGGAGCAGAAAAAAGTACCGGCTAAATCTGGCGCCCGCGAATGGGGAGACGCTATTCTTTTTGCTGGCGTAGCGGCTCTGATCATTAGAACCCTCTTTATCGAGGCCTTTATGATCCCGACTAGCTCGATGGAAAACACCCTGCTAGCAGGAGATTTTCTGTTTGTAAGTAAGTTTCATTATGGAGCTCGATTACCGATGGTTCCGGTTTCGGTGCCTTTTATCCACAATAAGATTGGTTCAGGCAAAAATGCCACTCCTTCCTATCTGGATATCATCCCGATGCCTTACTTGCGTCTACCGGGTCTAACCGATGTTGAACGCAATGATATCGTGGTGTTTAATCCTATCAATGATAATGCAGGCGAGCAGGGTAGCCTTCATATCAAGCGTATCATTGCCCTACCGGGTGATCGCATAGAATTCAAAGAAAACACAGTTTATTTGAACGGAAGCATCATTAAAGAAGAATATTTGAGCCAAAGAGCAGTGACAATCTATCAAAAATCGCAAAATGGTGATAAATATCCGCAATATGTGAATAAATTGGGCGCATTGGCCCGCAATGCCTATGCCAATGGCCTGCCAAAGGCCTTTACTGTGCCAAAAAACTCATTTTTTGTACTGGGTGATAATAGGCCCATGTCTTATGATTCTCGTAATTGGGGGTTTTTACCCATAGAGCATATTTGGGGCCGTAGGGTGAATTTCTAATAAATTACTGCCGTTTTTTGGCCCCATTTGTCATTTTTTCTGCATTATATTAACGAGGTATAAAGCATGAAATCTAGGTATTTAGTTTGGAAGCTATTTGGTGCTATCGGGGTAATTTCTTTTTCATTATTATTATTTTTAAACAGGGCAGAAGAGATAGAGGCTGCAAGTGTTAACACAGTAGACTTTACGTTCA
>CAZHOC010000034.1:0-14866 GCA_964534295.1 uncultured Bacteroidia bacterium
GGGCCTTTTGACAATGTGAGCCTCAAAAAGTACTCAGAGGATATCAAAGACCGGATTGAAGAACTCGCAGAGATACGCCGAGTAGATATCATCGGCGCTCCTGAGCGTGAGATTAAGGTTGATGTAGATCTCTTTAAACTTGAGGCCGCAAACCTCACTATGGGAGATGTCGAGCAAGCCATCGCTGGCGAAAACGTGATTATCTCAGGTGGAGACTTGGATATCAATAATCAGAAGGTATCGGTTCGTCTGAATCAGGAATTCAAACAAATTTCTGATCTAGAAAACCTCATCATCCGTTCTGGTAGAGGTAACTCAGCTTACCTCAAGGACGTGGCGAAGGTGGAAGATGGCTTCAAGGAAAGAGCTAGTATCGCCCGTAAAGACGGTCTGCCGGTAATGACGCTTAATGTCATCAAGAAGGGCGGAGAGAACCTGGTAGATGCCTCTATCGAGATCAAAGCGATATTGGAGGAAATGCAAGCCGAAGAATTCCCAGAATCTCTTTCGCTGCTAATCTCCAACGACCAGTCAGAGCTTACTTTCAATATGCTTGATGAGCTGATCAACACCATTATCATTGGTTTCATCCTTGTAACCTTGGTATTGATGTTCTTTATGGGCCTACGAGATGCCCTATTTGTAGGTCTTGCAGTTCCACTCTCGTCTTTCATTTCCTTTGCCGTCTTATACGGTATGGGATACAGCATGAACTTGATCCTACTCTTTGCCTTTATTTTGGCGATGGGGATTGTGGTGGATAATGCGATCGTAGTAATTGAGAATACCTACCGTATTTTCATGGAGAGTGATCTGCCGATCAAGCAAGCGGCCAAAAAGGCAGCTGGTGAGGTTATTGCGCCGGTATTCTCCGGAACGCTTACCACGGTATGTCCTTTCCTGCCTCTACTCTTCTGGGCTGGGCCTGTGGGAGAGTTTATGGGCTTCTTACCGGTGGTAATGATCATTACCCTCTTTGCCTCACTCTTTGTGGCCTACGTAATCAACCCGGTATTTGCGGCAGCCTTTATGAAGAAGGAGGATCCAAATGCTGCTCAAACTCGTACGAGACGCATTTTAATCTACTCTGCCATCACAGCAGTTTTGGGGATTCTGATCCACTTCACTGCCTCTGAGATCTTTGGCAACTTCCTTATCTTCATGGCGGTATTTGTCCTATTCAACGGATTTATCCTGCGTCATGCGATCAACTGGTTCCAACAAAAAGCGATTCCAGCTATCAAGAATGCTTATCGTGGCTTGTTGAGATGGTCGCTTGATTACCCATGGGCGGTTATCGCAGGTACATTTGCCGTGATCTTCCTTACCATGGTTGGGGTGCAAATGGCCAACATCAAGTTTATTCAGTTCCCCACCACGGAGCCAAACTTTATCTACGTATACAATGAATTGCCGCTTGGTACCAATATCGAAGAAACGGATTCTGTAACTCGTATTCTTGAAGATCGAGTGATGAAGGTGCTAGGAGAAGATAATCCTATTATCAAATCGGTTATCACCAATATTGCGATCGGGGCAGGTGATGCAAACTCCTTTGATCAGAGCACTTCCGCTCCTAACAAAGGTAAAATCACCGTCGAATTCGTAGAGTTTAAAAAGCGTAATGGTGAGTCAAGCCTAGATTATCTAGGCAAGATTCGTGAAAACGTAAAAGGTATCGCGGGTGCCAAAGTAGTCGTCGGCCAAGACGAGGGAGGCCCTCCCGGATCAGCTCCTATTGAAGTAATGGTTACTTCCGAAAACTTTGAGGAGATGATGAAGGTCAGTGAAGATCTATTTGCCTACCTCGACTCTGTCAACATTGCCGGTATCGAAAAGCTCAAGTGGGATGCCGATGACAAGCGTCCAGAGTTTTTGATCGATATCGATCGCGAAAGAGCTCGCTCCAATGGTCTAAGTAGTGGTCAAATTGGTATGGCTATCCGGACAGGCCTCTTTGGAAAAGAAGTTTCTAAGTTCCGCGACCGCGAAGACGAATATCCGATTATGCTGCGCCTTGACGAGAAATATCGCGATAATATCAGCGACCTCATCAATATGCGCGTAACCTTCATGGATATGGCTACGGGTCGCTTCCGCTCGATTCCGATCTCAGCCGTGGCTGACGTAGAGCTTTCTGAAGAATATGGTGGCATCAACCGTACTGACCTAGAAAAATCAGTTGCCATTACCTCAAACGTACTCACAGAGTACAATGTAGAGGTAGTAGCCAATGAGACTAAATACTGGGTCGGAGAATTCTTGAAGCAAGGCCGTGGTAGCGATGAAGTTGATATCAATGTGGGTGGTCAAATTGAAGATATGGCAGAACAGTCTGAGTTCTTGGGCACAGCGTTCGGTGCAGCCATCCTCCTTATCTTCATGATCCTCGTAACTCAGTTCAACTCCTTTAGCAATGTGATCATCATCCTTAGCCAGGTTATCCTGAGTGTAGTGGGAGTATTTATTGGTCATGCTGTGATGGGGATGGACTTCTCCGTAGTACTTTCTGGTGTAGGTATAGTGGTGCTGGCGGGTATTGTAGTAAACAACGGGATTATCCTGCTGGACTTCTTCAATATCATGCAAAAGCAAGGTTACAACCTTAAGGATAGTATTATTGAAGGGGGAGCAGTACGTTTTACACCTGTTGTACTAACTGCAACCTCCACGGTTTTAGGATTGGTGCCATTGGCCTTTTCTTTCAATATCAACTTTGAGACGCTATTGACTAGCCTGGATCCTCAGATTTACTTCGGAGGCTTTAGTGCCGCCTTCTGGCAGCCTTTCTCCTGGTCGATCATCTTTGGATTGAGCTTTGCTACGATCATTACCCTCTTAGTAGTGCCCGTGATCTATTATCAAATCAAGCGCTTTGAAGAATGGTTTGGCCGCAAAATTGGTACGCGCCCAACCCCTGAAGCAGTAGCGACAGAAGGATCTTATAGCAATGGCCAAGACAATGGCCACGGCAACGGGTCTGGACATTATGATGATGCCTATACTGATGAGGATGAGGAAGCTCCTTCACCTATGGAGGTGTAAATTCCATCCTTTTCAATTTTGATACGTCTTTAACCCGCACAGTGTATTGGCATTGTGCGGGTCTTTTTGTTTTTTCAAGCCTATGAAACTCAAAAGATGGATATTGTTAGCGGCAGGAATACTGGGAGTAGTCGCTTTTTTTCTCCCTTTCTTCAAATTGCTCAATGTTGGCTTCGTAGATGTCAATATCAGTGGGAGCAGTTTAATGGGAGCCGCAGCTGAAGCCTTTGACATCGGCAATTTCAAAGGTGGTAAGCGCTTATACAAACTCCTATTAGACCAGTGGCAATCCAATCAAGACATTATTGACTATGCTGGCTACTTTGGCTTTGTCTATGTGCTCTTAGGCCCCGTTTATTTCCTTTTATTCTCCTTGGGCTACCTTTTCAAAGGCATCAATGGCAGGGGTAGTTATCGTACAGGTCTAGTTTTCCTATTGATTTATACCGTCATAGCCGCCATCGGACTTTATGCGAGCGGCCAATACTATAATATCACCCTTAACTTTTTCAATCGAGCAGGATTGGGATATTGGCTAGGAGCAGGAGCGATCCTTTTGGCATGGCTCAGCAAATTTTTGAAACCTCCAGTCTCACAATAGGTATAATACAACATACATTCAAACCCTATGAATTTGGAACGAATCACCTTAACACTAGCAGGTCTGGTCGGTATCGCGGCCTTCTTTTTGCCCTTTCTTCACCTTCAACCAGAAGGCATAGGCAAAAACCTAGTCAACGTTGACGTTAGTGGTTATAGCTATGTTATGACCATCCTGGACGCCGCCGAAGTCCAAGAGTACCCCGAAGGCAGAGCCATGGTCGAAGTACTGGGTGAGCTTTTTGAAAACTCTAAAAAAGTAGAAAATAAAGCCTTGTGGGCCGGCGTAATGGTTGTGCTTACAGGTCCGATTTTCTTTTTGCTATACTCCCTGGGCCACCTTTTCCGAGGTATTGCGGGACAATCATACAAAAGGGGGATTTTCTTCACCCTCTTATTTACGCTTTTCGCTTGGGCCGTATTCTTTTTCCTGAGCGACAAGTCTAATATCGAGTTTGGCTCCTTAGAGATTGGACCTAAATTCAATTTCTTCAAGATGGCCGGTATCGGTTTTTGGATGTCTGCTGGTAGTGTTTTAGTTGCCGCCTTCAGTTTATTCTTTTCCAAAAACTTAGGCGATTCGAAGTCTTAGGGTTTTTGTTACTCCCGATAACTATCGGGACGCGGAACGCTTAACCCCAAATAATATGATTGTACCGGCGCAAAAGCTTGTGTCGGTACATTTCTTTTTAGCAGCAAAAGGCATGAACACCATCAAAGCACAAATCGACCAGAGCGATTACGAAGGCTATGCTGATTTCCTAAACTATCAGATAGACGGCTTCTGGCTTGATGAGTATCTGGATAAACTATACCCGAACCAATTCCTCAAAGGGACGGTACCTACTCTCTTATTTGATTTAGAAGGCGAAACAGAGAATAAAATCGTCTGGGAAAGGATTCTGCCCCAAAATTCGCTCAGCCTCTGCCCTATTTTAATGTGTCCTGATGATTGTGATTTTTACTGTACTTTGATCATCGCAGAGATTGCAAGCTATGAGGATAAAATTAGTTGGTTAAGACTGGGCTTGGATCATTCAAAACTTGATTCCCCAGTAGACATTGGCTCAAGGGTAGACTGGTTTGCCAAGGCAGCCCCGTTTGTTTTTAAAAGGGAAGAATATCTAAGCATGCTCCAGGCTTTCGAACTCAATTATCAAGCGAAAGAGAATGCCTACTTCAAAACGACGGGAAGCAAAAATTACCGTCCTCCTTATCCATGGAACTAGCGGGCAGGGATAAGCGTTCTGCGAAGCAGCCCCCCTCCTAACCCACTGCCAACATCTGCGTCAGCATCCAATACCCATTGCCGGTCTCATCGAAAATCTTATCAAAATAATACTGCAATTGAGAGTCGTTTTCTTCTCCCACGATCAGCTCTTTTTGCTTAGACTCGGGATTCCATCGCAGGCGATACTCATTGTTTTGTAGGGCACTGATACCCTCCGGAGGAAAAACAATCTCCAAATCATTTAACAAATGAGGGGCGACCAACTTGCCAATGCTCGATTGATCGTTCTCTGCAAGAGCCGTGCTAAGGCTTACTAAAAACGGTTTAAATCCGCTATATCCTTCTGCCTCCAAATTTTGGAGGAAGGCAACATTTTTTTGTTCGACATCACTGAGCTCTTCTGCGGTAACTAATTTATCCTGAGGTTGATACCATTCCGTTCGCACGCCAAATAACCACTTATAACGTTCGGTTTTGAAGGGATGGCCATTACGCGCGAAAATCTCATTACGCAACAAAGCCCAGTCAGGGAAGGCAGCGAGATCTGCTTCGGTGAGGAGACGCGTTCGGCTAGCCGGAAAAAAACCAGGGCTAAACTGATCGCCTAGCCGCTCTCCTTGCTTATAGAACACATCAGAACCAGCATCAAACGCACAGCCCACTTTATTGGCAGGACAATCATACACATTTAGCCAGACCCTATGGCCTCCCTCGATATCCCTATCCACGCTAAAACCACAGGCCTCATCTTCATTCATGAGACTCTCCGCAAAAATGGTGGCTAGAAAATCATCTTCTCGAATTTCGGCATTACCCGTGACCGTATCGGCTAAGTGTAAGATGCCACTAAGAGAATCTTGGCACTTTTCGACAGCATTGTTTGTCCGCACCTTAAAGGCAGTGTAATAGTCATCGATGGCCTGCAGCTCCAATTCAATCCGATACTCCGCCTGAGAGCTCGCAAACACCTCTACCGGACGGCTAGCGTCAAATAAAAGAGTCTCTGGCTGGGAATTTTCCCCAGCGCAGCCAAAAGCAAATAGTAAAAAGAAACAAGAAAAATTAGGAATAAACCTCTTCAGCCTGTAATTGAGTATTGAGTTCATTGATCCATTTTTTGAGCTCTTCCTTCATATCCGGACGCTCTAGACCAAATCTAAGATTTGTTTTGATAAAATCGAGTTTATTTCCCACATCGAAACGCTCTCCATCAAAATGCAGGGCGTACATGGCCTTTTCCTTAAGCATATTGGCCATCGCATCAGTCAATTGTACTTCGTTGTTTTTGCCACGACCAACCTTATCGAGATAGTCAAAGATTTCGGCCGTAAATACATAACGACCCGCAATGACGAGATTAGAAGGGGCTTCCTCCACTGGCGGTTTTTCGACAAACTCCTCTACCTGGTAGATACGATTTTCGACCTCCTTACCCCCAATCACTCCATAGCGATAGACATACTGGGGATCGACAGCTTCTAGTGCGACCACAGGCGCCTGATAGCGATCATAAATATCCATTAGTTGCTTAGTGATCGGCATCTCATCTTTGGAGGCTAAAATACTGTCTCCTAGCAATACAGCGAAGGGTTCTTGGCCGACGTGATGGCGAGCATAGCGAATGGCATCACCAAGACCATTGAGCTCTTTTTGCCAAACGAAGTGGATATCGGCCAGCTCGGTGATGTTACGAATTTCTTGGAGTAGCTCTTCCTTCCCTTTTTCTGCCAAAGCGGCTTCTAGTTCAAAACTACGATCAAAGTGTTCTTCAATCGAACGCTTGCCCTTACCGATGATCATCAAAATATCGGTTATGCCTGAGGCAACGGCTTCCTCCACTACATATTGGATCGTTGGCTTATCAACGATGGGAAGCATCTCTTTGGGTTGCGATTTAGTAGCAGGGAGCAGGCGGGTTCCGAAACCGGCGGCCGGTATAACAGCTTTTTTTATCATTCAGGAATTGTTGTGTGAATAATCTAAGTTATTAACACTGCAAACTCCAAACCATTTCAAGCGTTCCCAAGCCTATAATCCATCAAAACTGACGCTATAAACCGCATCCTGTAGTCCCCAGGAATCTTGATTCTCAATCCCTTGTACTCTGATCCTAAAATCGCCTAGATCATCGGTATGCTTAAAACGGATTTTAATTTGCCCATTTTCGTCTGGGACGAGATTGCCATTCCAATACACAACAGGCCTAAAGTTGGGGCTTTCTTCCTGCTCTTCGCCAAGGCTTTGGGCAAATTCTCTAGGTCTATAAAATCCTTGATATTGCAGATTATGAGGATCCTCTAAAATGGTCTTGGGGGCTTCTAAGCGTCTGGTATAGACGGCAAAAACCCCATTAAAGCCTAGCGGTCCAAAGGTGTTGCCCAGCGTTCTATTAAGGGTGTATAACTCTAAGCGTTCCACTTCCTTCCAAGGTACCTCAAATATTTTCTGGGGATCGAAAGTGATGTAGTTGTCAATCAAAAACATCGGTGGGCCAAGAAAGCGCTGTTTACTTTCTTCTTCTAGTAGACTCAGGGTTTTTTGGTTCTCTAGCCGAGAACGATAAGCCGGCAATATTTTGTTGAGAAAGACCTGGGTAGCCTCAATATCTTCGGGCCGATCCAAGCTCCTCAGCATGCCAGGCGTAACTTCCTTTTGAAACTCCTCAATTTGATCGATGGTACTTTGGGCCAAGAGTGGTTCGATTTTGACAGTCGTCATGGCCTCGATAATGAAGCTTTCCATATCTTTGAAGGGAATGTATTCTTTCAGCACAAAGGATCGATCTGGAGTGAGATTATCGACTTCGGGGGTGCGTTCCGGCACGGGAATAGGAAAAGATTGACCAAACATCTGCGCAAAATCCCGACGCGAAGACATTGCCATGAGATATTGCATAACCTCAGGGCTACGAGTAGGAAAGGCGTCTGGAATATCTGGGCTTTGCCGAACTAGCTCCCCAGGCAAAACTTGCTTGATACGCGGCACATAGTTTTCCTGAGCTCCGCGGTCATATAATTGCAGAGTACCCGTTCCATAAAAATCCGGCAGTATGGTTTCTACCTTACCATTTTTGGAGTTGGTGAATTGAAACTCCTGGGTCTCGACGAGGTATACCGCTAGAAAATCCGCATTCATCGGACGCTGGAACAACACATCGTACACCTCTGCCCGCAAGGATAAGGATTTTTCACAATCGTAGCGTTTTACGAATTTCAAACCACTACTCGCTGGAGGCATTTTACTCATTCTATCGACCAAGGCATTGGGCAATAGATTGCTTTGCGTTACGGCTAGATTTACACCTTGTCGTACGGGATTACCAGCGGCATCCAATATCTGAATGTCTAAGTCTATGCTATCATTTCTAGCGTAAGTCTGTTGCGAGGGTTGAATTTTGATTTGCCAATTGCCGAGCATTTGAGCCTCTTCCTCTGCTTGACTTAATGAGTCCGTTTCAGCAAGATCCCCTTCATCGAGATTATAGATGGGAAGGGTGCGGCTAAAAATCTGCTGTGGAATGAAATTAAGGTTCCAAAGGGTATAGGCTCGGAAGGAGTAGTAATCTTCCTTCCAAGCAGGAGGAATAAAAAAATCTCCTTGTGCATGTCCCTCTTCTATTTTAAGCTGTTGGTAAACTAGGACCTCTCCTTCCCGATTGAGCAATTCACAATGAACCACCCCGCTTTTTTCTTCTAAACCGGTTTGGTCAATATCAATCGCGAACCATACATTTTCTCCTGCTACATAAAATGCCTTATCAAAAGCTACAGAGATCCCTTCTACCGGGGGCGTGTCTTGGGCAGCAAGCCAAAAGGGCAAACTGAGTCCCAGGAAAAGGAGTAGGTGTTTTTTCATTTGTCAAAAAAGTAAGGACGTTCTACTTGTGATAGTGGAACCACCAGACAATCGGTACAAGGACTAATGCGTCCGTAGAGGTTACTGAATTCTGGTAGGCTACAGAGCCATTGAATATTTTGATAGACTGCGAGATCTTGTCGCTGGACCGGGTGAAAAAAAGAATCCACTGCAGAGGCACCAAAGTAGCCCATTACTGGCTCAAAAGGTGCATCCTCATTAATTACATTTCCTCGGACGGCAGCTGGCGGGGAATCGAAAATGGTTCCCGTTTGGTTGATTACTCGATCTACCCTGCTCCAGTAGTCAAAGGCGTCAGGGGTCAAGGAGTAGAGAAAAACATTGATGTATGACTTCTGGTAAAAGCGGAAATCAATCTGTACGGAGGTTACTTCTTGCCCGTTCCATGAGCTGGCGGTAATGCCTCTACCATCAAAAAGTTGAATACCTTCTCGCCTTGGCGGATCGGAGATATAGCAAATTTTGGCAGGCACCAAAGGTCGGTAAGGTTCAGTAATGCTCCACCAGCGATCCACCTCCCAGCGCATAAAGGGGCTCTCCGGCAAAGAAGAAAGATTTAAATCGGCTTCGAACTTGGCAAAGCTCCTGAATATTTGGCCACCATTTTCGTCGTATTGTTCTTCGTAAGCTACGTCTGTATACATCCTTTCAATCGTAGAAACAGGCAGCAATTTCTCGACACTAGACTGATACGTTCGGCCATCGGCCAAACTAAAAAACAACTGATAGCTGCGACCAATTTCGCCTTTAATCGTTTCGCCTTGTAATAAAAATACCCCAGGCTCTTGCTGAAATAATATTTCTGATTGGCCCAAATCGTTTTCCACCCTCGCTTCCAAAACTGCAGCAGCCTCAAAACGATTACTGCCCCGTTCTACGGTTTTAAAAATCTTAATGGTAAAAGGGCCATCACCTACTGTGATCAGGCCATCAACCACCAGGAGTTCGGGATTTTCATCGGGATCAATTTCCAACTCGATCTGATCAATACAAGCCCCGGTACCCAAAAGTCCTAGCAATGCCAATAGCCATAGACTAAATGGGTTTAGAGGTCTGATATGGAAGCGTCTTTCTCTCATCTACCAATAGTAGGGCCTTTCAATTATGCTATTGGGCAATACCAAGCAGTTTATACAAGGGTGAAAAGAATAACGATTATTGATGCCGGGCAGCGTACAGATCCAGTCGACTCGAGTCTCCAAATCTTGTCGAAAGATGGGGAAGTGGAAGGTATCTACCGCAGAAGCGCCAAAGTAGCCAAGGACCAATTCGCTAGGACTATTATCATTACGAACATTGCCAGGGACTGCTGCGGGAGGAGAATCAAAAATATCCCCCTCTTGATTCACCACTTGCTCAACTTTCTGCCAATATTCATAGGCATTGGGAGTGAGTGAGTACTGAAAAAGATTGATATAAGTCTTTTCGTAAAAGCGATAATCAACCTCAGCACTACCAATAAATTGACGCTCCCATTTACCGTCCCGCACTCCTCTACCATCGAACAACTGGATACGGTTTTGATTGAGCAGGGGGTCGTTGACATAACAAGCTTTGGAAGGAGGGGAAGCCCGAATAAATTCATTGATGAGCCACCAACGCTCTGTTTCCCAGCGCATAAAGGGGCTTTCAGGCAAGGTAGTCAGTTGTACGTCAGCATAAACATCAATAAAGGCTTTACCAACCAGATAGCCATTATTGGCAAAGCGATCTTCAAATACCTCTTCGAAGTAAATGGAGTCTATCTCCGAAACAGGCAACAGTTTATCCCAATCAGAAGTATAGCTCTGGCCATTCGAAGTCTTAAAATGGAGCCTATATTCATCCCCAATGATCCCTTCTATGGTATTGCTTCTGAGTTCGTAGACGCCCTCTTCGAGGAACGCTAAATCTTCGCGTTCGCCATGATTGTTTTCAACCCAGATTTCTGCCAAGCTCGCAGGGATATTATTGCGAATCCCGATGGGAGTTACACGAGATACTTGCACCTTATGAGGCCCTTTCCCCTGAGTAATCAAGCCTTCGACTATATAAGGCCCCGCTTCATCTTCGGAAGGCAATTCTAATTGAACGACATCCAAACAAGCACTCAATAGAGTACTGCTGATTAAAAACGCCCATATGTAATAACCAACTGCTTTCATATCAATCCCAAAATGATGGTTGCTCCAATGTACTGTTGGGAATGCTCAAACAGTTCCCGCAGGGATTCCCTCCAGGAAAGAAGAAATTAGCATTCGCAGATCCACAAAAAGGAATAAGTGAAGTAGCCAAATCTTGTCGGTTTTGCACCAAAAAGAGGGTATCAACCGCCGAAGCTTGGAAAAAACCCAGCACTTCCTCAAAATTATTATTGACATTATTGATGTTGCCTCTAATCAGAGCGGGAGGACTATCAAAAATAGTCCCTGTCTGATTTACCACTTGATCTACTTTTTGCCAGTAGTTGTAACCAGTTTCAGTTAAGGAGTACTGAGTCAAAGCAACGACACTTCTTTCAGCAAACTTAAAATCCGCCAGCACTGCGGCGATTTCTTGTCTTTCCCATTTCCCGCCATTGGCCTGAGAGCCATCAAAAATGCTCACTCGGTTTTCGGATGGCGTATCGAGAACAAAGCAGCGCTTAGGAGTAAAAAGAGGGTTATTGGGCTGAGTAGGCTCAGTGAACGAATACCATCTTTGATAGTCCCAACGCAGGTAGGGGGGATTTTCCAACTCAGAAAGGTCTACATCAATATAAAGCCGCATGATATAGCGAAACAGATTGACATTTAAGCCTCCCAATCCATCTAAGTTTTCCTCATAGTTTACTTCGCCATAGATGCTATCTAATTTGGGGCCGGGCTGCATGATCTCCACACTAGATTCATACTCTTCACCTTCTCTACTAGTAAAATGAAGGCTGTAACTCTGCCCAATCTTTCCCTGTACAGTATTGCCAACTAAGACATATTCACCGGCCCTTATTTGCACCAGTGCTTCTTCATTGCCATCTCCGTCTCTGACATAGGCCTCAATAGGCGAAAAAGGATCAAAAATAGTACGCCCTCTTGCTGCTGTATAAAAGAAGGAAAAATTATAGGGCCCAGGACCATTGTGAATTAAGCCTTCGACCACAATATTTCGATCCAGAGTTTCGATTGGGGTTTCAATCTCAATCAAATCCACACAGCCCGCCAACAAAAAGGCAGCGAACCAGAAAACGCCCTTAGGGACCAAGCTCAATATGGAGGTAACTTTAATTTTCATTAAAATCTAAAGTTCCAAGTGAAGGATGGGAAAACAGTACCTAGAATAGCTAAACGATAGGTCTCAGGTATGCCAGAGTCAGATTTGCGGAAGTATAAAGAGAATGGATTCCTTCGGAAATAAAGATTATAGGCCGCTATGGTAAAATCGCTCTTCAGACTCTTGCGACGAATCAAATCAGGCTTAAAAGTGTAGGCCAAATCGAGTCGATGATAGTCCGGAATCCGAAACAGGTTTCGCGGTGAAAAGTGCGGCACATCGACCGCGCCAATGCGGTAATCTCCCACTGGTGCGGTGATTGGGCGACCACTACGATAAACAAAGTTGATCGACAATAATTGACTCTTACGCACTTTGCGACGCAGGCCAATGTTGATATTATGAGGAGAGTCGAAGTTGGCTGGATACCAATTTCCTTGGTTTATGACTTCATCAGGAAATCTTCCTTCTGCCCGCCTAAGCGAACGTGAGAATGTATAGGAGACTTCTCCTTGCCAACGGCCTACATTACGTTTAATAGAAAACTCTGAACCATAGGCTCGTCCCACTCCTTGTACCAATTCAGTCTCAATATGCTCATTGAGCAAGATGATAGGTAGGTCCTTGTATTCTACGATGCTACTAATGTCTCGGTAGTAAAAGTCTATGCTCGTTTCCCATTGTCCCCCCATAAAATTTTTGAAGAAGCCAATGGAGAAGTTATCCGATATCTGAGGTTGGATAAACTGATTGCTCAATTGCCAGATATCTACTGGGGTAGCAGCACTAGTATTAGAAATCAGATGTACATATTGACGGTGCCGACCATAGCTCAATTTAATCGAGCTGCTCTCATCTACTAGAAAGCGAGCTGATAACCTCGGTTCAAATCCCCCATACCACTGGGTAGTCTGTCCCGTTGCATACTGGAGGGTATCTATGATAAATTCGTTTCGGATGGGATTGTCAGGATCATAGACAAAGGCTTGGCCTGGGCCGAGATTGTGAAAAGAAGAATAACGCAGTCCAACTGAGAAGCCAATCAGCGGGGTAACTGAAAACTCTAAATTGGCATAAACAGCAGACTCTAAGCCCTGGGCTCCATCGATTTCCCGAAATCCAATGGCAGATTGTTCCCCACGGGGGGTCAAAGTCTGAGGCCGAAGCTGATAGTATATTCCCTCACCACCTACAAATAAACTAGTCCGACTATTAGGAGCCCAGAGGAATTGCTGCCGAGCTTTGTAGTTACGAATACCAGTATTGAGATTAAATGCCGAAGGCCCATCCGGGTTGAATAATCCACTATCGTAATTACCTGCGGTAAGCGTGGTAGTAGAGGACCATTTGCTGGAAATTAGGTTTCGCCATATTAAGCTGCTCATCAAATTGCTCCAATCAAAGCCATACTCACGTGCATAGCGAAAGAAGTCATAACTAGCATAGTTTGACCAGCTCAATGTCGAGGTGGGACTAAAACGGTGATCTATTTTAAAATTACCATCTACAAAGAAGGCGGAGCTTTGACGAATTTCTGGCCGACCTTCAAATAAAGGCATGGCCCATGCCGGAAAGAAACTCCGTACCCCAACGGTAAAAGAGGTTTTGTCTTTGACAATAGGCCCATCCAGCATCATGCGTGCTGAAATCAATCCTAAACCGCCTGAACCTTTTAACTTTTTATAATTCCCTTCTTTGGTTTCGACATCAAGCACCGAAGCCACTCTACCTCCGTATTGAGCAGGGATATGGCCTTTGTAAAGCTTGATCCCTTCTATAGCATCGGCATTAAAAATGGAGAAAAAGCCGAGAATATGGGAAGAGTTGAATACCATCCCTCCATCTTGCATGATCAAGTTCTGATCAATATTACCTCCCCTTACGTTGAAACCAGTTGCTCCCTCGCCCACAGTACTAATACCCGGCTGAACTAAGAGGCCTTTAATGACATCGGCCTCTCCCATCAAAGTCGGCACTTCTCTAAGCTCTTTCATGCTGAGTTGGATAATCCCAGGCTGAACAGAGCGCAGATTACTGGCAGCAGAACGAGCTGAAACTTCTACTTCGTCTAGACTAAAAAAAGGCACATCAAGCCCGAACTCTACTTCTCCGCTAGAATATACTCGGATGGCTTGTTCGTAAGGTTCATAATTGGGGGCCTCTATGCGGATGAAGTAATCCCCTAAGGGCAACTGCATATCCAGCTCTCCCTCATCATTTGATCGTAAAATCAGTTTACGTTGAGGGATGGTAACTCGCGCCCCTTTTACGGGCGCATCAGAGTCCGCATCGAGGATTAATGCATCGATTTGGGCTATGCCATTAGCGGGTGCTTTTGCCTCTTCTCCGATGTACATATAGGCACTTTCCCGCAATGTGTCAGTATTGCTAATTGCAGATTCGTACTGCTCGAGGAAATATTCTCGGTTGTAGGATCGGCTCAATTGCTCGATTGGGCCTACGATTATGGCTTGGTTTTGATAAAGCTCAAAGCCCAATCCTAGTGGACTCAACCATTCTGTTAGGGTTTTTCCCAGTGCCTGTTGGCGAACATTTAGGGTGTAGAGTTCTGCCGGCAGAACGTCTTCCTGGAAATAGATGGGAACTTTGCTTTGCGCCTCAATTTGCCTTAAAACCTCATCAGGAGTCTCAGAAGCTATGTTTAGCGTAATTTTTTTTTGAAGAATGTCCTGAGCCCACAAAACTGAAGGACACAGAAGTATCAGCAAAATAAATTGCTTGCAACGCATAAAATAGTAGTCTTGGCGGTCTTTGTCTTACCTAATTATCGACAAAATGGGGACCGGAGTTGTTTTCACTACTGAAGTTAACTCAACCCTAGATTAAATGGTAGGCCTCCTCTAGTAAAGATTCTTTTTCTTCGAG
>CAZHOC010000035.1:0-14828 GCA_964534295.1 uncultured Bacteroidia bacterium
AGATGGGCCTTGACAGCGCGGATGTCTTCTGTAATTTCCGCGATTACAAACTCAATTTTCACTACGGTTTGATCAAAGTTGATACGGTAGATTTCTACTACAACAGTTTGATTGAAGAGCCATTGGTTGGACAATTTGAAGACCTCAATGTTGGCTACAAAAATATCAACAAGGCCAATTACCCCTACTTTAAAAGCCACGCTGGCGGAGTTGTCATCAACAACTTCATCCCCAATGTGCGCTATGAAGGCGGCTTCTCCCTAAAAGGAGTGCGTAAAATTGGTTCTGCCTATGACATCTGGGTAGACTATGTGCCCCCACCGAGCCCTCCTGGTGAAGAAGATCCTTGGGCGACAAGCTCAGCAGAAGATCTTTGGGAAGACGAAAGTCGCGACGAGAGTTGGGATTCTGGAGAATGGGACACTTCCGCACTAGATGAATCCGTCTGGGAAACCTCTGATGATACCGATTGGGATGAGTGGGAATCAGAAGGCGAAGAAGAAAGCTATGAAGAGGATGAATATGTAGAAGAGGAAGAAACGTTCTTCGAAGATGACCCCTACCTCAATAAAGTACAGCAACATGTGCTAGCCAAACTAGAAATGATGCGGGCTGACTCCGCCATCATGAAACTAGAAGGAGAAGCATTTGTGCTGGACTTAGAACGTCTGGTAGGTAAGTCGCTAACTTCTTCGATTTACACCTCCATGGAAGATAGTATCTACCACCCGAGTATGGACTTGGTGTATACTACGGCAGATTCGACCATTATCCTTAAAAAACCGAAAAGAGGAAACTTTAAGAGTATTCCGTTTACGAGCTCTTATCACGAGTACTTCCTTTACTTTGAGACGATCATCTGGGACTTGCGGACTGACGAAATTCAGTTTACCGCCTTTGTAGATAAAGAGAATAAAGTTTCCGCGGTTGAGTCCTTTGACTACTTCACCAAAAGTAGATTCGACCAATTTCGAAATATCCTGAAGTTTAATCCTATCGGGGCCATCTATCGCTATGCGGTCAAAAATCCCGATATTCCGATCTTCCCTTCCTCCATTACCGAGGAGTATAATCTGCCACAGCAGACCACTGCTTTGGAGCGAACCTTGCCGGGTTTGGAAGGATCAGGATTTATCACCTACGATAAGAGAACCAAACAGATCACCCCACTGCCTAAACTATATGACTGGGCCAGAGCGGCGCGTAATCGTAAAGACTACGATGCGATCCAAGTGATCAATAAGGTCGATACCAGCGCCCACGCCATCATGCGGATCGAGGACAAAAACATTGAGATGCGCGGCGTATTCCCCTTCTCTTTGAGTGATTCGGTCTTTTTGCGGGTACTACCGCTTAACGGAACGGTTACCGTTATGAAAGACCGTCAGCTTCAGTTTGGCGGCGCCTTGGCGGTTGGAAAGGTAAACTTTTACAGCAATGACGAAGATCGTCCGGCCTTCACCTTTGATTATGAGAGCTACAAAATCATTTGTGATAGTATAGACTCGATGCGATTTGTCTTGGTGCGTAATCCTCCTCCGGGTTATGAACCCACCCCACTCGAAAAAGCGCTTTCAAATACCGTATTTGAAGGTATTACCGGCGCCATTCACATTGATGATCCCGGCAATAAGAGTGGACAGGAGCGAGACAAAAATCGTCATTTCCCTGTTTTTGACAGCTATGGTAATTCATACCTGTATTGGGCCAAGCCAGACATCGAAGGAGGGGTGTATAGCAAAGACAAAATGTACTTTGCCCTCGAACCTTTCGTCCTGGATAGCCTTGAGGACTTCAATAGTTTGGACCTCCACTTTGAAGGAGAGTTTTTCTCCTCGGAGATCTTCCCCTCCTTTAAGCAGGAGCTACAGGTGATGGAGGATGGTACGCTGGGCTTTGTGGCCGAAGCACCTGTCAATGGCCACAGAATCTATGATGGCAACGGTAAGTTTAACAATACCATTAAACTAGACGGTAGCGGATTGCAGGGTGCGGGGGAAGTCGAGTACCTCGGAACGGTTGCTCGTAGCGATTCCTTTGTATTCCACTTTGACTCCGTCATGGCGAATGTAAACTACTTCAATATGCGTCGCGGCTATCGCGGCGGGGTTTACTTCCCACAAGTCGAAGCCAACTCAGCGCGCTACAAATGGTACACCAAGGACAGTGTCCTTCAGGTAAGCTCGACCTTCGAAGCCCTCAAGGTATTTGATGGCGCTGGGGAGTTTACAGGAACTCTGTCTATCACTGAAAAAGGGATGGTAGGTACCGGAGAGCTCGTCATGGGAGAGATTAAAGTGGTGAGCGATAGTATCGTCTTCCACGATATGGACTTTGAAACTGCCAAAGGCGATTACATCGTGATCGATGAAAATGATCCTGAAAAGTATCAGTTTATCGCCTCAGATGTAAACATCAAATATGACGTAAGACGCCATCAATCAAGCTTCGAAACCAAAGAGGTGGCCAATCTTGCGGCTGAATTTCCGATCCACCAGTACAAAACCTCTCTGGCGAAGGGTTCTTATAAGCGCCTGACTAGAGAGCTACAACTGGAAACTACCAGCTCCTATCTCAAGGACAATATCTTTGTTTCTATTGATCCCAAGCAGGATAGCCTCAACTTCAAAGCTAAAAACGCTTCCTATAGCCTCGATTCACGCGAGGTGAATGTAGTAGGAGTACCTAATATCTTTGTAGCGGACGCCATGATTACCCCTTTCGAGGAAAATGTAATCTTGCAAGAGTCTGGACTTATCAAGCCGCTAGAAAGCGCGATCATTGAGGCGGATCAGGAGACCAAGATGCACCGCATCTACGACGCGACGGTTTCGATTTACTCTCGCAGCGAATATGAAGGTGGTGGTAAGTATGACTATATCGAGGTCAACGGCAAGAAACAATACATTGACTTTGCCAATATCAAAGTCAATAGTGATACCACGACCATCGCTTCAGGTATCATCCAAGAGAGCCAAGGCTTCTACCTTACCGAGCGGATTTTCTTCCGCGGTAATACTCAGCTAGATGCTTCTGAGAAGTTCTTGGTGTTTGAAGGAGAAGTACGCATCGAATCTGAAAACCCCGTATTCAAGGGTTCTTGGTTCAAGTTCAACCGTACGGTGGTGAATCCAGATTCGGTCTTTATTCCGATCGAAGAGGATCTTGAAGATCCATTTGGCAATCGCTTGACCGTAGGTCTCAACTACGTACCAGAAAGCCGTTCTTTCTACTCTAACTTCCTCCAAGCTAAGGACAATGAGTTTGATGTAGAAGTATTGAGCGCCTCAGGTGGTTTGACCTTCGACCGTAAGAAAAAGGAGTTCCGTATCGGTTCTGAAGAAAAATTGAAGAGCCAGACCTTCCGCGGTAATACGGTCAGTTTCAACGATGCTAAGAATACCATTACTTCTCAAGGATTCCTCAAGTTCCCATTTGACTTTGAGCCTAAAACGGTCAACGTTAAGATGGCAGGTTCTTGGAAGGAAGATGTACGTCGCCGCGAGGTAAGTACTGACCTCCTTCTCGGGATTGACATGAGCGTTCTGCCGGCAGAACAACTAGAAAAACTGGCTACCAACCTACAGTTCTTGACCACGGCTAATAAAGACATCGACTTCAATAAGCAGGCCTTTATTGAAAGCGCGTCTGAATTATTGGATGAGGGCAGTCGTGAGAATCGTGAAACCGCCAAGTTTATCGAGAATGTCCGCAGCCATATGGTTTACTTGGACATCAAGTTGGCGAAACAGCTGCCTTATACGCTATTGCTGTCTAACGTTAACTTTAACTATAGTCTCGATTATAAGGCGCTTTATGCAGACCAAGAGATTGGCTTGATTGGTATCAATGGTACTCCGATCAACAAAAAGGTCAATGCCCGTATCGTCTATAAGTTTGGCTCTATCGGCCCTGATGGCGAGAAGGCCAAAGATAAGATGACCGTCTATCTAGAGATTGACGAATTTAATTGGGTGTACTTCCATATTGATGGAGAAGTGGTGAAAACCCTTTCTACTTATTATGATGAGTATAACTACCCGCTGCAGGACGTGGTTGACAAGCGCAAAGCTGAGTCAGGCTTCCGTTTTGAGGTGGCTCCAGAAGATGAGGTCAGTCAGTTTAGACAGGACTTTGTAGTGAAGTTTATCCGATAATAATAGCAGAATTGGGAAGAGAGCAGGGAGCATATCGCATCAGGTCATCTTTTGGCCAGCAATATCCTCCCTACTCTCCACTAAATACTCAAACATTATTGACTATTAGTGACAATTATGTATATTTGCGGTCCCGAATTAGAAAATAGTAAAGAGATCAATGGCACATCATAAGTCAGCAAAGAAGCGAATCCGTCAGAGCGAAAAGCGTCGTCTGTTGAATCGCTACAAGAAAGTAAAGATGCGTACGCAGATTAAGCGTTTGAGATCCATGACCGATAAGGCTGAAGCTGAGAAGTTTTTGCCAGAGGTTATCAGTACTGTAGATAAAGTGGCGAAGGCAAACATCATTCACAACAACACTGCTGGAAACTTGAAAAGCAAGTTGACCAAGCATGTGAATGGACTCGCTTAATAGACTTTAATACGTGCTAAAAATATAGGAGTCGTTCCGCTTCGCGGAACGGCTTTCTTTGTTTCTATTTTATTTACTTTCCCTCACTTTTTTCCATGAAAGTACCCCTAAGTCCTCATAACTTAGGCATACAACCACAATTTCATGGAATACACTTTAGATCAGCCCATCAGTAATTGGGCTTTAGAGGATCGTCCTCGAGAAAAACTATTACAAAGAGGCATAGGAGCCTTAACTGACGCCGAGCTCATCGCCATCATTATTGGTTCCGGTAGTCGTGAGTTATCAGCTTTGGGCCTCGCCCAACACATCCTCAAGCAAATTGGCAGCCTTCCTGCCCTCGCCCGCTCCCAAGTCAATGAACTCACCCAGATCAAAGGCATTGGGCCAGCCAAAGCGATAAGCCTAGTCGCGACTTTCGAATTAGGACGGCGTAAATCCCAACCCCAAGCCAAAAAGTTTCGCATCAGCAGCTCCGCCTCAGCAGCTGAATACTTGACACCTCTGCTAGAGGATCAAGAGCAGGAAATATTTTATGTACTTTTTCTAAACCGCAATCATGAAATTGAGTCCGAAAAGGAAATCTTCAGAGGCGGTATTGCTTCTACTATCGTAGATCCGAAGCTAGTGTTCCGCGAAGCGATCCATAGACTCGCCAGCAGCATCATCGTAGCTCACAATCATCCATCTGGCAATTTGAAGCCAAGCCAAGCAGATATTCAAATCACACAAAAGCTCAAACAAGGCAGTCAACTGTTTGATATAAATCTACTTGATCACCTGATCATTTCGCGCAAGGGCTACTTTTCATTTGCTGATGAAGGCCTCTTATAAAGTGTAATATTTACCATAATTTACATATGGAATAAATTACCCATAAACGTATTTTTGCTTTAGATATTTCCTATGAAGCATAAATACCCAACCATAATATTCCCCACTAAGACTTCTGAATCAGGATTTTATCGCAAAAAAAACAAACTGGCGCTTTGGAGCTGGATGCTTGTATTTTTTTGTATAGGCACGAATCAAACCTACGCCCAGACAACTCTCCTTTCCGAAGATTTTTCCTCTGCCAGTGGTTCGACTCCTCCAAGCGGATGGACTCAGGACATTATTGATGGAGAATCTTATGATACTTGGAGATTTAACAATCCAGGAGGTCGAACTATCAATAGTCCTGTCAGTGGAACATTTGCCATTTTTGATTCAGATGATTATTCAAGTGGTGGAGACGATGAAAACGTTGCCTTGGTCAGTCCCTCATTTAGTGCTGCCAGCTACGATTTACTCTACTTAAGTTTTGATACCTATTTCGCAGGAGGTTATGGAGGGGCTATCTATATAGAAGTTTTTGATGGCACTTTATGGAATATAGCGGGTTGGGCAACATTCTCTACCGCAAACGACTCCTCAGTAAACTTGGATATCACCAATGCTGCCGGCGGTAATGCGAACCCTCAAATCAGGTTTAGATGGGTTGGAGACTATTCCTGGTACTGGGCCATAGATAATATTCAAGTCACGGGGGTGAACCTAGACGACAATGATGGGGATGGCATTGCCGATGATGTAGACCTAGATGATGATAATGATGGGATCCCCGATGCTATGGAAGGATCAAGTGGGGAATCTTGTGAAGACTTAATCGTTTTTACCGGAGACTTTTCCGGCAATATCTATGAACTTAACCTTTCAACGGGAATAAGTACCTTTCAAACAAAATCCACCTTTGTAGATGGGGTCATAAATGCACTATCCGCCAACCCAGATGCAGAACTCATCTACTATGGCGATAGCGTAATGCTATATTATTGGGATCCAAGCAATGATTCGCATCATCTTTTAGCTGATCTAGGGGGAAAAATAACGGGAACGCTAGAAAGTGGTGGCTCTTCCTATTATGACGGTAATATTTATATAGCCACCGAGCCAGATGGTGGGGGTAATCACATTGATATTTATCGAGTACCCTTGGCGACAGATGGTAAGAGCATAAGCGCCGATCCCATATCCCTCAATCCACCAATAACAGGTGGCTATGGAGACATCATTGTAACGAGTGAGGGTGCCGAAGGGACTATATATGGTTCTACGACCACTGGCTTCTTCTCTTATGAAATCGCTACCGCTACCTACAACGGTTTTGGTTCTAATGGCAATACCTACCAATTAGGAGCTACGCCCGATGGATCTTTATGGTCCGCTGTAGGTAATGTTGTACAAAGAATTGACAAAACAGGGACAACCTTTGGTAGTACATATACTCTTGCCACCCAGGCCACCGATATGACGGGGCCATTTGGTTGCCCGCAGTTTGATATTGATGCAGATACTGATAATGACGGCATCATCGATGCTTTTGATTTAGATAGCGATAATGATGGCATACCTGACTTAGTAGAAGCCGGCGGAATCGACGCTAATGGAGATGGACTCGTCGATGGTCTTGCTCCTGACGGCAGCCTCCTCACCGACTCTGATGGGGATGGTTGGTTCGACACCTACGACAATGATGATTCAGACGCTAGTACATCTGGAGTGCCGCAAAATTTGGGGACACTCAACACAGATGGTGATCAATATGCCAATTATGTAGACCTAGACGCCGATGGCGACGGGATATTAGATATTATCGAAGCCAATGGCACAGATGATGACAATGATGGTCGTATCGATGATGCCGTGGGTTCCAATGGCTACTCCAATAGCCTAGATCCAGCCGATGCAGGAACGCCTTATATGTTTGCGAATGCCAATGGGACCTATGTCTCCGCCTCCACCGGATCAACAGACCGTTACGTGGACAATGATGATGACAATGTGCCCAACTTCCTGGATGTAGATGCAGACAATGATGGTATCCTTGATTATATCGAAGCCCAGGCTACAGGAACGGCAAATCTACAAGCTTACTTTCCTCCTACGAGCAGCATTGATACCAACGGAGTAAGTCAAACCTATTTGGCCTACCAGGCCTATGATAATGAACATGACCCAGTTGGCAGCAGTCGCTACGGGATTACTCCATATGACCATGATGAGGATACAATTCCTGATTATTTGGATTCAGATTCGGACAATGATGGCCGAGACGATATCGATGAGGCCTGGGACTCTGTCTTGGATATTGATTTCACCTCAGAATATAGCTGTAGTACCGACAATGATAATGACGGCCTGTTAAGTTGTTTTGACGCTAATGATAATGATCAAGATGTGCGAATCAATGCTAACGATCCCCCACAGGACAATGGTTATGAGGCTCAAGCCGGCAGTGGCAATACTACTGCAGCCTCCTTTTCACAGCTAAATGGTTCTAGTACACTCGCCTACCACGTCTTTCCAAACAATAATGGAGATGAGGTAGAAGTACAGCCAGACTGGCGCGATACAGGTTGTGCCAACAACGCAGCCATTCAATATCCACTGACTGAGACGGATGGTATCTACCTAAACGGCCAGCATCAACTCAAGGCCAACGGCCAGGAAAACGGTAGCATCCGCGCTTATGAGTATTGTGATGATCTTATTGAAGCAGGATGGTCATATTATTATGATCCCTTAAACCCCAGCAATATCATCTTCGCTATTCAGCATGGCAGCAATACTACTCCTATTGAGTATGTAGAACTCCGGAGAGACAATAGCATGCAAAGGGTCAAAACGGAGCTCAAGGCTAGTCTTTGTGGTGCCAGCCAGCATCCAGCTGAATTACCTACCTATAATGACTTGGGCATTAGCTTCCATAGCATACAGAGCACCAAAACCCAATGGACATTAGAAAATCCAAACCTGGCTAATTTGCCTGCTGTAGGAAACTATCAAAACGCTGAAATAAGATTCAATTGGACCGCCTACGAGGCTTACAATGGTCAAGGAGCCATAGTTGATAGCAAAAAAGCGAAAAATGAAATCGGACAAATAGAGATCCTTTCCCATTCTGCAAAGAGTATAGTAGTAGAGTGGTACATCAAAAATCAAGGATACGAGAGCGAAATATTGGGATGTGCCTTCGCCAATGACGGGGACTACGATCCAAGCCTCCATGCTCCTGCTAATGGGGAAGGAATGAGCACTTACGCTACCTTTGTGATGCCTCGGGATTGGTTTGTACATACTGTCAATGACGATCCTCTGACTGCACCAGTGAAAGTCCGCTTCTATTATGATCCCGCAGACTACTCTAAGACCATCGCGCAGGCCGATTCCTTTATCCAACTCAATAATGCTGAGGTTAGCAGTGCGATTTGGTTTAAGGTGGATAGTTCCTTCAAAAATGAAGATATCAATGCTGATTGGGGCCTTAAACGAGCAGAAGGTTATACCATCATGGATGTAGAGACCTACGGCTTTGAACAAGGAAAGAACTACGTCCAGTTTCAAAATATAAACTCCTTTTCCGGGGGAGGGATGATTGTAGAAGCTGATCCTACCTTGCCTGTCGAATGGCAGGATGTCTGGGTTGATGCGGCCCCACATGGTGCTGATGTCCAATGGATCACTGCCTCTGAAGAAAATGTGAAGCAATTCATTGTACAGCGCTCAATTGACGGCAAGACCTTTGGAGACATCGGCAAGGTGCCAGCGGCAGGACTCAACGGTGGTGGAGCACATTATGCGTTTCCAGATACTAGAGTACCACAATTTGGCCTCAGTCGGGTTTATTATCGCATCAAAGAGATAGACAACAATGGGGCGACTCAAAACAGTAATATCGTAGAACTTAAGCTAAGTGCTAAGTTAAGCGCTCATATTACCCTCTATCCCAACCCAGTAAGCAAGACCCTCAATTTTGAAGTGGTTAGCCCTAATGAGAAGATCGATCAAATGCATATCGTAGATGCTCTAGGGCGCAGTTTATGGGAAGGACCCAATGGGGATTTTAGCACGCCTAAATCTATAGAGATAGATATCAATAACTGGAGCGAGGGTATCTACTACTTACGGATCATGACCGAAAGCAAAACCATCGTCCAGAAGTTCCTCAAAGAATAATGTTTTCAACATAAGTTGGTTAGCTAGTCGTTCCTCTCCATCGGGGAACGATTCTTTTTTGGGAACTATTTGGCGCTCCCAGAGTTTGGGTTTTTAGGCTAACTTGCCGCCTCAAATTTTCCGTCCGCTCTATGGTCAACTCCAAAATCTACCCTTACCTTTTATACCTATATCTAATCTTCGCTTGGGGTAGTTCCTTCATGCTCATTAAGCAAGGCTTGGCTGCTTTCACGCCTTTTCAAGTAGCGGCTCTGAGGATAGTGATCGCAGGCTTAGTGATGTTCCCCTTTACCATTGGTCGGAGCAAAGAAATCAGTCCAATAGAGTGGCGTTATATTTTGATCGTGGGTTTGATTGGCAATGCCATTCCCGCCTTCCTCTTTCCCTATGCGGAAACCGTACTCAATAGCGCCTCAGCAGGGATTCTCAATACCTTATCACCGCTTTTTGTGCTCTTGTTAGGCATCTTTTTTTTCCAACTCAAACCGAGTTTATCTCAGCGCTTAGGCATGCTGATTGGCTTTGGGGGAGCTGTAGTACTGATACTGGGTAGTGGTCAGGACATTGATTTTTGGTCCAATGCTTTCTACAGCTTTCTGGTCGTCTTGGCAACCATTGGCTACGGTTTGAGCACCAATATCATGAAGCGTTATCTCAACCATACTCCATCCTTGCTGGCTACAGGTTATGCGCTCATGGCGATGGCCGTACCATATTTGATTTACTTAGTCTTTTTTTCCGGCATCGAGGAGACGTTCCGCGACGCGGAACGCTCAATCTGGATCTCCTTTGGCAGCATCGCAATCTTAGCGGCCTTAGGTACTGCTTTCGCTTTGGTATGTTTTTATAGATTGGTGCAAACTACAGGCCCCATTTTTTCTTCTTCGGTTACCTATGTGATCCCGATTGTGGCGATGATGTGGGGGCTCCTGGACGGGGAAAAAATATACCCCGCTCAGTATCTAGGGATGGCCCTAATTCTAAGCGGGGTCTTTCTCACTAATCGTAAATCGAAAGTAAAAGCGAAAGCGGCGAAACCTGCCTAAACTTGGTCAACAATCCAAACAAGGAAAAAGATCAATGCACCCAAAGCGGCGGCACTACCAGCAATACTCAGTACTGCTCCCAGAGCGACCGAAATATTGGACAATGGAGCTGCTAAAGCACCAAATACAATCGCCCCTAACGCGCAAAGTAGACACAGTCGAAGCGTTCGATCTAATAATGGTCTCTCTTGCTGTTTTTTGCGAAAGTTCTGCCAACGAGTCTTGGCTTTTTCAAGCGCACGTTTTTGCAAAGAGGGCCCATGCTGCTGTTTTAGCATGATACGCTCTAACTTGGCTTTGGCATCTTGAGGAGCTTGGGTTTGATAGCTTCCAGCATGTAAGGGGAGCGCCAAAAGCATCAGCACACTCACCCACATGCCCATCAAAGTCAATCTTAGGTACATAGGATTAATTGGTTGTTTTATATAACAACAAGACTCCCAATATAATGCCATGGATGCACCGATAGTTCTATTCTGCCATTATTTCATGGGACCAAAGTTTCTTTCCTTCCCTATCAAAAAGGCTAAACACTACTTTGCGCTCTTTACGAGGGCCAGTGATCTCCATCATACCATAATTTCTAATGCCGACATGTGAGCCTTCCATGCGAAAACGGTTAGGCTCATCTGAAGCATCGTGGCTTCCAGAAGTAAGGGGCGATGCCGTAAAATCATAGATCGTAATGCCGTTACGCTTCCAAACCGAAAACTCCGAGTGGTGGCGATCCCCATCTAGGAAAATGACATTTTTGATCCCTTCGCTAGCAATGCTATTGAGGATAAAGTTCCGCTCAGCGGGAGCCAAATTGGCGTAGTTTTCAAAGACATCCGCACTATTGACAACCTGCCCTCCGATCATCACAAATTTAAAGGTCGCCTTTGAAGCTACTAATGCATCAATCAACCACCTAAGTTGCTCTTCTCCAAGTACGGTACGTTCCTCCGTCTGCTTGTCGTTGGGGGTTCTAAACCAGCGATTGTCCAACATAAAAAAGTCAGCATCTCCCCACTGAAAGCTGCTCGTAATGCCTCCCTGGCCTGGCAAACCATAGGTAGGATTGCCCCAAAACAAACGAAATGCTTCTTTAGTCATCTCTTTGTTGCGAAACGTCCAATCCGAATCGTTTGGTCCATAATCATGATCATCCCAGACAGCATAATTAGCGGAGCCCGCCAATAGAGCTTGCATTTCTTTGACCGCACGGGTGTGGGTGTATCGATGAATAATTCCCGTGCGAGTATACCAATCTGCTTCTCTTAGGTAGGTATTATCCCCCAACCAAAGCATGATATCGGGCTTTTCGCTAGCAAGCTGCTCTAGGATTTCGTAGTTACCACCGTAAGGGCGGCCCTTCCGATCATAAGTAGAGTCATTGATAAACAAACAACTCCCCAAAGCAATCTTCATGGCTGGAGGATCAGTTCGGTATTGCCACAAAGGAGGCGTCTTAAAGGTAGTCGCATAGGGGCGCTTCACCTCTTGATCATTGATATAGAGGGTATAGATATAGGTTTTGCCCGGCTGTACTTGATCAGCTATCGCATGGGCCGTATAAGCACCGGCAGCAGTAGTCTTGTGGTAAAGGGTGCGCATCTTTTTCTCAGGCGCGTCCTCTGCATAGTATTCAAAATGCACCACTGCGGGGCCGTTGGTTTGTACCCATAATAGGGCTTCACGCATCTCACAATAGCCAACCATAGGGCCAGATAAGAGAAAATCGCTTTGGGCGAGTACGGGCTGTGCAACCGCCAAGAATAACAGGAAGAGTAGGTTTCTCATGTAATCAGATTTTTGATATAGTCCCCAAGTAACAAAATGCGCGTTAAGTCAGGGTTATCAATGGCGATAAATTTACATAGGGGTCGTATCTTTCGCTCCTGATGAACGACTATCTCAAACCCAGCTTCTTCATTATTGGAGAGCAAAAGTGCGGCACTTCTTCTCTCTATCGTTACTTGGTGGCTCATCCACAGGTCTTGCCTTGTCAGCTCAAAGAGCCTCAGTTTTTTAGTAAGGGGGATCACTTCGTGGAACGCGAAATCGATTCTTATTGGGCGCTGTTTCCGACACAGCAGCATCAAGGAGATTTATCCTTTGTTTGGCCAGAGCTCAACGAGCAAGGCCGAATTTATCACTTAGACGTGCAGAAAAAACGCCTGCCAGATGAGACATATATTACAGGCGAAGCCAGTGCCAATACTTTTCGCGAGGTGCCCCCTAGCCTACTGCAGAAGTACGTACCTGAGGCGAAGCTGATTTTGTGTTTGCGGGAGCCGGTCGAACGCTGTTTCTCTTCGCATCGGATGCATCAACGCTTTCAGGCCGAAGGCCGGGATCAAGGCTTTGAAGTAAAGGATTTTGAGACAGACATTGCAGCCGAATTTGCTGGTGAACATCACCGCTATTTGGCCTGCAGTCGCTATATGGATTCGCTACCCGCTTGGGTAGACACTTTTGGGTGGGAATGGCTCAAAATTGTGATCACCGAGGAGCTGGGAGACCCCCAAAAAGCTCCTCACATCATGGCCGATTTGGTAGACTTCCTTGGCTTAAAAGCCTTTGATTATGGCGCAGAACTACAAAAACGCTATAACCAGGCCACTAAAGCAGAAATGCCTCCCCAGATACGTAAAAAGCTTGAGCAGCACTTTGAGCCTCATAATGAGGCATTGGCTAAATACCTAGGTAGAGAGCTTCCCTGGTAAAAAAAGAGTAGGTTCGACACTACTGCCGAACCTACAGGATTAATTATAAATCAAAAAGCGTTATTGAATCACGACCTCAAAGTCGGCTAATACGTCTGTATCACCAGGCGTACAAGTACCGTCTTTTACATCTGGCTGGTGGCGTAATTCAACTGTTAGAGTTCCAGTAGAGGTGGTGGCGGTTTCCCATTCAGTAGCCAATCCAATCGGATGAGTACCATCTGTATCCGTAGCAGTGATGGTCATAGCAACCCCATTTGCTTCGTAACAAACCAAGTGCTCGTCATCTTCTTCTTGAACCTCGAGGGTAACGTTTTCGTTTTCTTCAAGATTCCAGAATTGGATTTCAACTGGATAGGTCTTACCCGCTTCAAGCGTGATAGTTGGGTTAGTGGTGTCATCTACTGACCATTCGATGGTTTGGCCATCAATCAGGATACGGACCGTATCGATTTCTTCTTCGCCGCCACCCTGCTCAGGGGGTCTACAGGCAGAAAAGATAAGCGTTCCGCAAAGCGCGAGAAATAGAAAAGATTTGAAAGAGTTCATCTTAATTTGGTTAATAAAGGTTTTCTAAACTAGATTTTTACTCAGAAATAAATGCTAGGCAATATGCCCAATTAAAAAAGTAGGCACGACTGAAAGCCGCACCTACATTCACACATTTATATATCCAAAGCTTATTGGATCACGATTTCGAAGTCAGCAAGTACATCTGAATCACCAGGAGTACAAGTACCGTCCTTCACCTCAGGCTGGTGGCGTAACTCTAAGGAAAGAGTTCCAGTAGAAGCAGCACCCGCTACCCACTCAGTCGCAAGACCGATTTCAAAAGTACCGTCAGAATCAGTAGCAGTAATAGCCAAATCTGCTGATCCAACTTCGTAGCAGACCAAGTGCTCATCATCTTCTTCTTGGACCTCAAGCGTAACGTTTTCGTTTTCTTCTAGGTTCCAGAATTGTACTTCAACAGGATAGGTTTTACCAGCTTCGAGGGTAATAGTTGGGTTTGTAGTATCATCTACAGACCAATCGATAGTTTGACCGTCAATTAGGATACGGACAGTGTCGATTTCTTCTTCGCCGTCGATAGGCTCGTCAGGCGTACAAGCAGGTAGAATGATAATTCCACAAAGCGCGATTAATAAAAAAGACTTGAAAATGTTCATCGTAATTTAATTTGAGAGGGTTCTCTAAAATTGATAGTTAATTCGTAGCGAGATGTTGCGGCCGATATCATCGGCGTAGTAGCGAAAGCGATTGAGATAATCGCGATATGTTACATTTAGTAGATTGCTGATTTCAAAGCCAAAGTCCCAGAGGCTGGTATCTCCATAATATCTTATGCCACCACTGAGATTGGTTAAGGTATAAGCTCCCGGAGGGTCCAAAATATCGAGCCCTATCGGTACACGTTTTTGTTCAAATACATGTCTCACCCCTAGCTTGACAAAAGGACTTCTCCATTTGCCATTAGTTGCATATGTATACTGCAGAGCAGTCT
>CAZHOC010000036.1:0-14775 GCA_964534295.1 uncultured Bacteroidia bacterium
GGAAGCAATTTGCTCACCCACCGCTTGTTTAACCCTAGCACTAGCCCTGACTCCAGTCCGATGGAGTATGTGACGAGGCGTTCTCCGCAGGAGCGCTCCCAGCACTTATACCTACGTGAAAAAGCAGCCGAACACATTGACGATTTAGATGACTTTGAAGCCAAAGTGCGAGACGTGAGCCAGATGTTGGAGATTCCGCCAGAGTGGTTGATGGCCGTTATGTATGCCGAGTCAGCCTTTGATCCTGGCGTGGCCAATCACCAAGGAAGTGGAGCAGTAGGACTGATTCAGTTTATGCCCGCGACCGCTGAGTCTTTGCACGTCTCCGCCGAACGCTTAAAACGCATGGACGCCGTCCAGCAACTTGAGTATGTGTATCTGTACCTACAACAGATCCGCGAACGCTATGGTGAGTTTGATAGTCTTACCGATTTGTACCTCAGCATCCTTTATCCTAAGGCTCGAAAGCAGGATTTTTGCTATACGCTCTATGCAAAACCGACCATTGCTTATCGCCAAAATTCGATCCTAGACGAAGATAAAGATGGTCGCGTAACCATTACGGATATCGACCGCAGGATGAAAAGATTGTTTCCTACGGCTTACCGCCAAGACAAGGAAATAAGCTAAAAGATGTTGCCTGAAGTCGCTACGTCTCAACGGCCATGCTGATGATTGGGAATTAGGGGAAAATCTTTGTACTTTACACTAGGCATCTCCTGCACGATTTTTGTGGATAATGCCTAGATATTTTACCCTAGTTAATGATGAAAAGCGAGATACGCAACGTATTGGTGTGGTGTCTGTTGGGACTGGCGGCTTCTACAAATTTGTATGGGCAGACGGGTAACTATAAAATCAGCAATCTGCTTGATTTTCCCAAAGTCATTTTAGATACAAGTGATTATACTTTCGATTTTCAGCTTGTAAACAATGATCCCGTAGACTATCTAGATGGCGCTTTTAGTTTTTATATCTCTATTAATGGAGATGCAGAAACAAAGCTTGTCGCCGATATCAATATTAGCAATCCAGTTGCCCCTGGTGATAGTATTGAGGTCGTAGTATCAGATTACACTTTTGATTTTGCTCGCTTTACCGGTGGAGGGGTTACGCATGACATCATCGTATGGCCCATGCGAATTGGTTCATTACCTCCTACTGACACTATCCACAAAAGTGTTTTTGCGGTTTCTGCTAATGAAAACGGTTCTGAAGATCTAAGAATAGAAGCCAGTGATTTCCCTCCTCGCATCAGAGATGGGGAAGATTATGACCTTGGTTTTGAAATCATCAATGATGATGTAGAAAATCTCCTCTATCAGCCGGTAGATATCTACATGAAGGTCGATGGTGGCCCTGCTAGAGTCATCGCTGCTGGTATCTTGCCTGATTTGCCTCTCCAGATTGGCGAGAGCTATACTGTTAGCCTCCCAAACTATACTTTCAATCCTTTGGATTTTGCCAGTGTAGCCGGCGGTGGCAATGTGACCCATGATATCATTGTTTGGCCTATGAAAGTAGGCTTGCTCAATGGCGATTCGGTTCACCTTCAAGCTGATTATTTCAGGACTGCTGCCTTCTCTCTAGAAGAAGGCGTGGCCGGACTTCCTCCGGTTTTAAATCCTTATGAGGACTATAACATCTACATTGCCGCTAAAAATATCGGAGCTAACTCAAATAGTAATCCGACCGATTTTTATGTGCAGCTAGATGATCAAGCCCCAATACTTTATTATCAGTCGTCTCTATCCGTGGCGCCTGATCATTATGTGAGTACTACTTCAGCTAATTTTGAAGTCGCCAACTATTTTGGTTACGGCCCCAATGATTCGAGTTTCTTTCATCAGACTCACGAACTTAAGGTTTGGGCGGTAGAACGAAACGGTATCAGCTGGCACATTCCTGCTACTTACCTTATTGGTGCGCAAGTCAGCAACCCATCTCCAGAATCAGTAGCCGCTGAAACGGGAGGCAGTAATGTTGGCGGTAATACCAATAACTCTATCCCTCAATTTAACCTTGCAGATGCTGAGGAGGGCGATTATCAGAGTCCAATAGTCGAACTTGTGCAAGCAGGCCTCTCCCCTAACCCATTTTCGGATGAGCTGAATATCCAATATTCAGAGCCTTTCGTGGGGCAAGTGGAGTTGCGACTCTATACCATGCACTATTTCCAAGTATTGGATAAGCGTTGGACTTTGCCTAGTGCCACTAGCCGTCTGACCTTCGATACCTCGGCCCTACGTTCAGGATTGTATATGTACCATCTAGAAGTAGATGGCCATGTATTTACTGGAAAAGTGGTGAAGGAATAAGGCTTTAGCGCGCCTTTTTGCGAATCCAATCCCGCAACAGATCATAGTAGTTTTTATCCTCTTCAAGTTTGGCTTGCAGATAGATTTCGTATGGAATAATCTGGTTGTCCCCTACCTCAGAAGCTGGGAAGCTATCCATAAAATGGCGGTAGGCAGATTTTAAAAATACTTTTTTACCCTCAATTTGGGCCTTGGACATCCGCATTAGGATATCGAGAAAGCGTTCGGCCTTGCCGTAAAATTCGTCCTTAAGCAATGTGCGATACTTCTTTCTGATCGCCTTAAAGCTGGTCGCTACCTGCTTATGCTTGCCTGCCTCAAAGAAATTGACCAACTCAAAAACGCGGATGTAAAAGCGAAGCTCTATATCCATAGTTTGAAAAATCTTATGGCTACCGATTTCTTTGATGGTAAGCAATGCCTGCTCGTAATTACCCTGATTGAAATGCTGATCGGACAAACTGATCAACAGATACAGCTCTTGGGTTTCGACGGGTAGCATCTCCCGATGTTTGAGGGCGTCTTTGAGGACTTTGGCGGATTTGTCTAGTTGGCCAGTAAGTTTAAAATTATTGACCTGGGTGAGATAGTAATGAAAGGCAAACTCATTATAGTTTTGCCGTTTATACATCTTTAGATCATCATGCAGGTTGGTGATAGTCTCTTGCGCCTTGTCGAGTAGTAAGAGTTTTTGCAAGGAGTTGATACACCAAATCCGCATCAAAATGCGTAGCGGATGGTTTTCTTTATTAAACCATTTGTTGCGTTCAAATTCCTCAAAAGTATTTCTGACATAATCCTCAAGTTCCGCATAAGCCGATTTTTGAATCAATATCGAAACTACGGTCTTGAGAATGATCACTCGGTTGGCTGGGCTATGAAAAATCTCTTTATGCTCTTCGAGCTGGTTTTTGATCTGCTCTAGCTGATCGATGACGCTCTGACTATTGCGGTTACGGGAGAAATTGCGCCTGCGTAGCTGGGAAGTGATCATCCCTAAGACTTCGTTACTAGCCCGCAGAATTTCGATCTTTTTCTGATTTTCCCGACGTCTCTCAATTACCTTTTCAATGTCAACATCGTGATTGACAGCCAGTTTGACCATTTCATCGTAGATGACCTCAATCACATTGAATTGGTCTTGCTCTACCGCATTTTTCTCGGCCTTACGGAGATGATAAAAGGATTCTCGGTAAAGGCCACGCTCTCGAAATAGAATCGCCAACTGGATATAGGAATAGGCCTGTATCGAGTTTTTGTAGTTAAAATGATAAAATAGGAGGCTTTTTTCGAGATTGCTGAGCAGCTTATTGCGGAGCCGGTAATAACTATTGCGGGATTTGGCGCTGGTATCCCCATAAAATTGGGTAACGACTCCTGGCTCGGTCTCCGCAAAATTGCCGGCACGAATCGCATCAAAAAGAATCAAAAGCTTCTTTTCTTCGTCGGCCTTAAAGCGGTTGGAGAGAATTTTAAATCTTCTCACCTCATCGCTCGTTAGGTTTTCGATGATGCGTTCTAAAATGTCCACTCTCGGGATGTGTAGTATAGTTTGAGCCTTGAGGAAGCCCAGTACCTAATTTAATCAAAACCATCTAAAAACCTTTATCGTGGCAACAATTTGTTCACTAAATTATAATATTCGCTTCAGCTAATAAGCTATTGCTGCCTGAGTATTAGGAGGACCGCTGCGCGGAACGCTTAAGTCTCACATCTCCCCTGTTCCTTTCATTCGCTGTCCCCTCTTGAAAGAGGGGCCCTAAACCTTAGCCGTCAGCCCACTTAGAAGGGGGCGTTTGACGGAAGGGGATGTTTAATCTTTGCCGCTTCGCGGAACGCTCAACTCAAATAAAAAATGGTATCAAATCGATATGATCCGTAGGGACGCATCCGCGAAAGCTTTCGGGATTGCGTCCCTACATTTTTGTCAAAAATCGTATCATGGATTAGGGACAATCGTTCTGCGCTCCCGATAGCTATCGGGAGTAAAACCCTAAATAATCATCAGGCCGCTAAGCGATTGTTGGTCGCATTCCTGATGAGAGCCTCTGCCCGTTGCTCCCCGAGATAATTGCGAATCCAGCCGTGAACCAAATACAAAAGTGGTATCAATATGATTGCGGCCAGAAGCTTATAGCTATAGTTGACTGCCCCGATGGCAAAGAACTGACTCAGCGTCATTTTGCCGGGTATGATAAAACCAATGTAAAGCACGATAAAGCTATCAAACAGCTGCGAAACGAGGGTGGAAATCGTTGCCCGCAGGCCAATATTGCGGCCGGTAACTTTGCGTAAGCGATGAAATACGACGGCATCTAAAAGCTGTCCAATCAAAAAGGCCACCATCGATCCGATGATAATCCAGAGTCCTTGGCCATATACTCCAACAAATGCGTTTTGGGCATTTTCTACGCCTTGCTCCTGAAAAGCCCCCAGCCACCAATCGGCAGGCTCTAGGTAGATAGACATAAAAATGAGGATGAAGGCATAACCAATCAGGCCAGCTGTGAGATAGGAAAGGAGCTTTACGCCCTTTTGGCCATAATATTCGTTGATGATATCGGTCATAATAAACACGACCGGCCAAGGCAAAACCCCTGCACTAAATTGCAGGCTACCTTCTATACCAAATAGACTCCAGTGGATATCATCCCAACCGAGCGTACCTTCCAAAGAGAAGATTTTGACGCCAATAAATTCTGCTACGAGGGCATTGGTGATAAAGAATCCTCCTAAAATCAAGAACAGGAGGTTTTCTTTTTTAGCCATATTCTTTGAGTTTGTGGACTTGGCCTTCTTTGGCGAGAGAAGTGTCCGGAAATACCGAGCGGGCTTCTGTCAAAAAAGGTTCTAAGTCCTTGTACCGAGCCGAAAAGTGTCCTAACAAAAGATGTTTGACACTGGCTTTACTCGCAATTTGAGCTGCTTGTAAAGCTGTCGAATGGGCCGTCGCCTTCGCGCGCTTTTGCATGTCATGCAGGAAAGTAGACTCGTGATAGATGATGGTGCGATCCTGTATGTAGTCGACTAAGTGCTCATTATAGCATGTGTCCGAGCAATACGAATAGTAAAGTGGCTCATCCGGAGGTAATAACACGTCATCGGGGGAAATAGTTTGACCGTTATCTAAGGTAACGGAATTCCCTTGCTTCAACAAACGGAACATATTGTTTGGGACTTCAAGGCTTTTTGCCTTATAAAAGTCAAACTTTCTGGTCTTTTGTTGATTTTCTGTGAATTTAAAACCTATGCAATAAATACGATGTTACAAGGGTAGGAGTTCGACATGATAGTCTTTGTTGGCGTATATCACCTCTCCTGCCTTGAAATCTTCGGTCGGTATGAACTCCAATTCATAGCCCAAATAGCTGTGGCTTTGGGCAAATATGATGTCTAATATGCTTTTGAGCCCTGAGGGGGCATATAGCTTCAGGGGGAAATTGCGTTCGTAAAGGCTCAAAGAATTTAGCAATCCCGGCAATCCTAGGATGTGATCTCCATGGAGGTGGGAAATAAAAATCGCATCCAGGCGAGAGAATTTAACTCGCTGGTGGATCATTTGCATTTGCGTACCCTCGCCGCAGTCCACCAAATGGTGCCGATCACGAATCGTGACCACTTGCGCAGATGGCATACGAGTATTGGTAGGAATGGCCGCGCTGGTTCCTAAAATCTGAACTTCGAACACAGTGAAATTTTGCAGTAAGTAAATGGACGGGTCTCTACCCGGCAAGGGTATTAGAGGGAAGCGTTCGACGAAGTCTCCGCATCCCACATAGTCAAGACCAATTTTGAACTACTTACTCAATAGACAATTGCCGTTCCAGAATCTTATTCCTGGCCCTGGCCGCCCTCTTGCTCTACAATTTCGTTCTCAATCTCAGCCATGAAGATAGCGTCTCTGCCTTCTTCTTCGGTAGCTAAGATATTGAGGACTGAATTTAGATGAGAGATCTCAACTAACTTCTGTACGTGTGGATTGAGCCCACAAAGGACCAATACCCCTCCAGCAGCAGCACACAAACGGTTGGCCGTCAAGATGGCGCTAAGTCCAGAGCTATCTACGTACTTTACATCTTTGAGATTGAGTAAAATATTGCGTGCACCCTCTGCATTAAGGGTGATAAGTTCACTTTTGAGCGAAGGAGCCAGACGAGAATCCAATTTCTCCTCAAGCAATGTCAATGCTGTGTATTTTTCTTCTACCAGCTTTTCGATTCTCATGTTCGCCTTTATTGAATTGAAACGAAACCAAAGATAAGGATTCTTCCTGATTTTTGTAACATTGTCTATCATGATCTACAGCTGGATAATTCTGATCACTTTTTCTTGCTCCATCCAGGCTCCTCCAACGGCGGCTGAAGTTGCCAAAGATGTATTTGTTCAAACTAATCGTTACCGAAAATCTATCGGTCTTAATGCGCTGAAGGTCCAACGTGAACTCAACAGCATTGCGCAAAAGCATTCACAAGCGATGGCGAGTGGGCAAATACCCTTTTCGCACCAAGGCTTTGACCAGCGAGTAGAGGAAGTAAAAGCATACGCTAAAAAAGACTGGCGGGTTGCCGAAAACCTCTATGCTACCTTTAATACTCGCAATATTGGCGGCCAAGCCCTTAAAGGTTGGGTCGAAAGCCCCGGCCACAAGGAAAATCTCCATGGACGTTTTATCTTTACAGGGATTGGAGTGGCCCGTAGCAAAACGGGTGAATACTTCATCACTCAACTCTACGTCGGTCGGCGTTAAAGCATGAGCCAAGTCCACCAAATACAATTAGGAGATCAAACTGTTGAGGTAAAGGTTGAAAAGACCCGTGGTCGAACGATCCGATTGATCTATAAGCCAGAACTCAAGCTATTTGTTTTGCGCACTCCTTCGGGGCAGGTGGATAAGCAAGCCGAAGCTTTTCTGGGCCAACATCAAAAGTGGATGCTCAAGCGCCTGCAAAAAAGCAGCCTGACTGACAAACGATCCGTACGATTTCACGCTGATCTAGAGCAAGGATTGATACCTTTCCTCGGCGAGGGCTACCAACTAATCCGCAAAATCGGTAAGCGGCGCAAAGTAGAGCGAAAACCCGAAAAGCGGGAGATTCACCTGACGCTTTTGCCTCAAGATGAGGATTGGAAAGCCTTCCTGCGCGAGAGCTTACGCCTCTTGGCCAAAGAAATATTGCCAGAAAGAACATTTTCTTTAGCCAAAGCCACTGATTCTACCGTAAACAAGGTGTTTATTAAAGGGCAAAAGACCCGTTGGGGGAGCTGCAGTAGCCTTTCCAATGTCAATTTAAACTGGCACATGGTTTTTATGCCAACCCCGCTTATCGACTACGTCATCATACATGAGTTGATGCATTTGCGGGAACTCAACCACAGCCCTAAGTTTTGGGCTTGGGTCGAACGTTTTTACCCGAACTACAAACAGGCGGAAAAAGAGATTCGCCAATATGAATGGATGATCGGGATATTAGATTAATTAATGGGAAAAAAAGTAGCATTCATCAAATTTGAGGACCTCATCCTCTACGAAGACGACGATATCCTTTTGGTCAATAAACCCGCCGATATGGCGAGCCTCGACGATAAAAGCAATCGCAATCTCAATCATTTGGCCAAGCTTTATGATCCTGAGCTCAGCCTTTGCCATCGTCTAGACAAGCATACTTCCGGCATTTTACTTTTGGCCAAAGGTTCTCAAAACTATAAGGCCATCGCCGGCCAATTTGCCAAACGCAAGGTTCGTAAAGAATATCATACTATCAGTCCTGGCGTACATTATTTTGAAGATACGGTGGTGGATGTTCCGCTTTATGTCTCGACCAATAAAAAAGTAAGCGTCAACCGCCAAAGTGGAAAACCTTCCAAAACGATCGTCAATACTATCAAAACTTGGAAGAGCTTTTCGTATTTGCGTTGCGAACCAGTTACCGGGCGTATGCACCAAATTAGGGTGCATCTCTCCACTTTGGGCTGTCCGATCGTAGGAGACCATCTATATGGTGGCCATGACATTCGTCTTTCGGAGATCAAACGCAAGTATAAATTTAGTGGTCGCAAAGAAGAGCAGCCCATCAATCACGATTATCTATTGCATGCTCGGATGCTTTCTTTTGAGCATCCCCGCTCCGCGGAACGCTTAGTTTTCGAGGCTGATTACCCCAAAAATTTCCAAGTAGCCCTAAAAGTGTTGGATAAGTACGATAGTTAATACGTTTTCGTGTTAATTATTGGCGCTAAGGCAGCTGTAGAATCCTATCAAGCTGATTATTAGTTTTTTATGCCACATATTCGCAATTCGCAAACTGCGAATATGGGCTTGTTTTGCGGGTTTTCGGGCTTCACAGAACGCTCATCCTTGGGGTGCGGCATGCATGCACGCAGCTACCGAGTATTCTTTTCGAGTGAGCGCAGCGACGAGAAATCTCCTTGGATTCAAAATGTATTTACAATTCGTATGATAGGAGATTTCTCGTCGGCCTTTCGGCCTCTGTCGAAATGAAAGAGGGAGAATTGTGGTATTGCGACATGGCAATACCTTGTCGTAAGCTAGAGATAAGCGTTCCGCGCAGCGGTGGCCCGACTCATAAGGTCCCGGCTCGCGTGCCTTGGCCGAGATGCCAATTGGCTTGTCTTATAGAAATCCCGTCATCCCGGAATCATGCAATGATATCCGGGATCTTAAAAATAAGCGTTCCGCGCAGCGGCCCTAAAACTGCAATCGAAAGGTCTTTTTGGCCAGATTATGAGCTTTGTCGGTAACCAAAACCTCTAGCTCATAGCTACCAGGCTTGGGACGCGTCTGCCGGCCTAGGTCGTGAGTGATGGAGTTGCGTTTGTAGTCATACTTGAAAAGCTTCCATTCACCATTGAGCTTACAGTAGACCGTTTGGTCGTCAATACCAGAGAAATTGTCCTTGATGCGCAATACGAGGGTATTTTGGCTACGACTGATGGTGCTACCATTTTTAAAGTTGACGGGCTCGATGGTTGGGGCAACGCTATCTGCCATCAAGCAGTATTCGCCAAAACTCGACACGGAGGCATATACATTATTGGCTTCTCCGATGGTATTTCCCGCAAAGTTCCATTTGTTTTTGGTGCGTTGAGCGACCACGAGATTTTTGAGTGGAATGCCTTCTTTGGGTTTAAAGCTCACCAAAAAGCTCTTAAATAGTGGGATATCGGGGTCTCCGACCACAAATACATCACTAAGCATCCGACGATCCCCCATTTCTTTACCCATCTCAAGGTGAACCCGATCAAAGACGGATTGATAAGGGAAAAAGAGCTGGAGCTCGTCCATCTCAAAAAGATTGTTTTGTGAGGAGAGGATTTCTTCTTTGATATTAAGGTTGAGAAGTGTCTTATCATTGCCGTCCATAATCCGTTGAGGATAATTATGACGACTGAGTGGGAGGAGGAATATTAGTTCTCGTCCCTTGGCGTAGGCCGCTGGAATGGCCTTCTTCTCACCGTAAATATTTTCGTAATAGAGGCCTTCTAAATATTCATTGCGCGGATTGAGGACCCGAATCCGTAAAATATCGCGATGGATTTTGTAGCTATAAGAAGGAGAACCATTTGAGGCCAGACTAGCGGGAATCTTGCGGGTGCTTGGATCAAGTTGCAGTCGGCCAGTAACGTATGTCTGGTTGTCGTGAGCATCGGTTAATACCAAGCGAAATTTATGCACCTCCTCATCGGTGAGTTGGATGAGCCCTTGCTCGACTTGATGCTTGTAAGCGTTGAATTGATTGCCTCGTTCGACATAAGCACGCTGTAAGCGAGAACGTTTTTTTCGATAGTGGGCGTAATCGATATGCAGATTGATGTAGCGTTTTTCGTCGAAGGCAAAACGATCGAGCGAATAGGCATAGATCAATTTATCATCAATGTAGAGCCGAGCGTAATTGATGCCGCAGTGATTACCGGCGGCGTCTAGCAGATCGTAGCCACGATACTCTAGCCCTACCCTTCCTTGGATTTTGATGATTTGATCAACGCGATAGTTGCCGTTACCCCCACTAGGCGTAACAGAATATTTTCGAAACTCTCCTCTAACGCGCGAATTGAGATCAATCGGCTCGAAAGCAATCTCTTGAACCAGCGGTTTTTTATTATCCTTGACCAGATGCTTGTAGTATTGGAGCGGATTGAGGATTCGTTCTTCCGGATCACGGATTTCGAAGTGTAGGTGAGGACCATTGGAAGAGCCTGAATTTCCTCCATAGCCGATCAGTTGACCTTTGCTGACAGGAATCTCGTCTTTGGATAGGTAAAGCTCTTGCGCATATTTTTTAGATCCGTACTGCCGGAGATAAGTGTAGTCTTCAATCTTGTCATTGAAGCGCGACATATGGGCATAAACCGAGAATCGTCCATCAGGGTGTCTGAGATAAACGGCATTGCCAAAGCCAAAGGGACTTACTTTGATGCGATAGACGTAGCCTTCTTGGATAGCATAGAGAGGGGCCCCACTTCTTCCGCCAATCTTTACATCCATACCTGAATGAAAGTGGTTGGTCCGGAGTTCACCGAAGGTGCCTGAAAGCGCATTATAGCCTTTAAGCGGAAACCGGTATACCTGATCAGTGACTTTGAACCCTCCCCAAAGAACGAGCCCTAATACCAACGAGCAGACAGCAAGGAAACGTTTTTTCTTATTTGACATGAAAATCAAGCAGTTTTTCATCTTCTAACCAGCCTTCGATATGGTCACCCACACTGAGAGGTCCTACTCCTTTGGGCGTACCAGTAAAGATAAGGTCGCCTTTCTTGATCGTGATAAACTGAGTGATGTAGCTAATGAGCTGAGGCACGCGAAAAATCATGTCGCCGGTATAACCATCTTGGCGTAACTCCCCATTGATTTTGCACTGAAAGCGTAGATCGTGCAAGTCTGGAAAACGAGCAGGATCAAGAAAATCAGAGGTCGGTGCAGCATCATTAAATCCTTTGGCCAAGGTCCATGGCCAGCCCTTTTGTTTGGCTTCAGATTGGATATCCCGTGCGGTGAGGTCGATGCCTAAGCCTACGCCATCAATATAAGTGGGAACATGCTCCGGCTGAATGTACTTTCCTTCTCGACTAATCCTGAGTACCATTTCACATTCGAAGTGAAGATCTTTGGTAAACTCTGGATAGTAAAAATCTTTGTTGCTGCGCAGAACGGCGGTATCTGGCTTAAAAAAGATCAGAGGTTTAGTCGGAACGGGATTATTTAGTTCCTTGGCGTGCTCAATATAATTGCGCCCGACGCAGATGATTTTCATAAATGTGATGGGTTAATAGAAAGAATAGGAGGCGGAAATAAGCGTTAAGCGAGGCTTATGACCTATGGATAATTAGTCCGCCTTTAATCTTCGCAGGCGCCTTTGGTCAAGGGTTTTTCATCAAAAAGGTCCCACATTACCATTTTATCTCCAGCATCTGTCAGATAACCTTTTTCTGCATTCCAAAGAATGAAGGTCTTCTGGCAATTTTTGATGCCTTGAGGACGTGGGTCTTTATTGAAATTGATGGTCCATTGATTTTCGGCTAGCTCTAGCTGATAGTTGCCTTTGCATGATTCGCGTATAGGCGTGGAGCTAATGATACCGGGGCTAAAACGACGGCAGCGATAAGTACTGTCTTCGATAGCCAGACGATATTTTTCGGCACAGTAGGTGCCTTTGATCTTTAACCGGATTTCTGCTTCGGTGGGAATTGTGGGTCCACAAGAGCTCAATGCAGCCAAAAACAAGCAAGCACTGAAAAAACCGAGAAGGGATTTCATATTAGGTCCAGGGATTGATGAATAAGTAAAGGTAAGAAAGTTTGTGGGGGGAGAAAAGAGCAAAACGTTATACTCCGGCTGCAAATTTCATCTTTACTAGCATGAAAAACGAGATGCTTAACCGTTCTGCGCAGCTAGAGATAAAAATGGGAGATCAAGCATATTAGAGCCTTTAGTTTTTTTACTGCTTCGCAGAACGCTTATCCCCTCAGCTCTAGAATGCTCAAAGCTTTAAATATAGGCCGGCTTCAAAGGCTAAAAAGCTTCTTCGCCCCAAAGCCAGAGAGATTGGTGCCACTTCTGTACGGAAGCTCAGTTCTAATTGCTTAGTCAGAGAAAAATTGAGTCCTCCCCCAACAACTGGCAAAGTTTCGGAGCCAAAAAAATGATTAAAACCAGCAGAAAAATGGGGTTTTATAAAGCGAGTGGGAAAGATATAGGTGATTTGGATAGGAAGCATGAAATCTGAAATCGCTTCCTGTTCTGCCTTGGGAATGTAAGCTAGGCCCGTCTTAAGATAGAGGTTTTCATTTGCTCTCGGTAACCAAATATAAGCTCCTAATCTGTAATGTGTTAAACCAAATTCGGACGCTAATGTCCAATTGTTTAGACCCGCTCCTAGTTCAAAGTTGAGTTTGATGAAAGGCAAATCTTTAGCATAGATGATACAGGCTTCGTCGGGGCAAACTGCATTATGATAGTCTTCGGCCAATGTGAGCATCGGACGATAGGAAGGTTTATCCATTCTTTCTATTCCTGCCGCGAATTCGGAGAGTTTATCGGTATATTTATGCAGTTGGCGGATGTGTTTTTTGGTCTGGTAGAGATATTTTTTACCCTCTCTCTCCACGATTTTTTCTTCATACTCTAGCTTTTCTATAGGCTCGTTTTCTTTTTGGAGATAGTAATGATCGCCTTTTTCGTCCCTACGATAATAGAGACTTATCTTGCCTTTGATCATGAACTCCAGGAAGAAACTGCCATCTACTACTTCTTTCGCCACAAAATATTTACCGTTGATGAAGCGGAAGGCTGCTATCTCTATGGGCGAGAAGAGTTGAACCTCGGCCTTTTTGTGAGAACGAAATCGGCATTGGAAGCCCATTTTCTCGTCCCCTCGAGAATCCACTTCTCCATAGAGGGTATCTCCATTAAGCTTGATGAGATAGGCGGCTCTAAAATTTTGTTGGGCTAATAAAGGGGTGGTAGCTAGGAGTGCTAGTCCTAGAAGTAAAAAGTGTTTTCGCATGGAAGGCTGTAGTTGTATCGATAGCCCATGATACAAAAGAATCGCAAAAGAACGCTAAACACTCGCTCCCATTCCAACCTTGACGTGCATAATCGTACTCAGTAGCTCCCCATCAGGGTCGCGCTCGAGGGCATTGCCGACTACAATAAGATCTGCGCCTGCGGACCAAGCTTGCTCGGCCATTGCGGCAGAACGGATACCACCGCCCACAATCAGCGGAATATCAGTGTTTTGTGAAACTGCCTGAATCATTTTGGCGGAGATGGGCTGAGCTGCGCCACTTCCTCCGTCCATATAAATCAGCTTTAGTCCCAGCATCTCTCCTGCCATGGCCGTACAGGCAGCGATGTCCGCTTTGTCGTATGGAATCGGCTGAGTGCCAGACATATAGTGAGCCGTGGTGGGTTTTCCACAATCTATCAACATATAGCCAGTCGGTAATACTTCAAGCTTGGTGTTGCGGATGAGTGGGGCTGCTTCGACATGTCTGCCGATCAGTAAATCTGGATTACGGCCGCTAATAAGAGACAAAAATAAGATCCCATTGGCGCTTGGCACCACTTGTTGAGGACTGCCGGGAAATAAGACAACGGGAATTTTGGTGAGGCTTTTGAGATAAGGAATCAGCTGTCGGATATGATCGTCATGTAGAAGACTTCCCCCCACCAATAGCCAATCTACTTTATACTTTTCGGCCTGTAAGACAACTCGCTCGGCAGTGTCGAGAGAGGTCTTGTCTGGGTCCAAGAGCATAGCAAAACTCTTCTGGCCGGAGGCCTTGCGTGCTTGTAAATCTTTTAGGAGGGTTTCGTTCATGGGAAAGCCGACAGAAAACCGCGTTAATGCGAAAATAGCAAAAAAGCCGACTACTGTTGCCTTGTCGTGTCAATATGTAAGATTGGAGGAACTTTTGTGTCTAGCGGACAAAAGGAAAGCCTTTAGCGAGTCTTCCCGCTAAAGGCTTTGATTATCAATATTTTAATTGCCCTAACTTGCCAGCTGAGGACTAAAGATATATCGGTTCCATAGGTAAAAAGAACTACCTATTAATAAGAAAGCTACCATCAAAGGGATTGCTTCTGCAAAGGGATCGCTATGGGCAAAATGTGAGTAAATCCCTCCTATACTCCAGAAAAAAGCACCCGCATAAGCGCCAATTTTGATCTGAGGAATTTTGACTAGCAGGATGGTAATGCCACCTAATAACTTCATCACTCCCAAGAAAGGGATAAAATAAGCGGGATAGCCAAGGGCCGTAACGCTTTGCACTACTTCTTCAACCCCAGAAATAGAACCAAGCCCAGACATACTCATGAATATGGCGAGTATGCCCGTGATAGACCAATAAATAATTCTAGTAGTTTTCTCCATAACAATGTTATATGAAAGTATAAAAAAATTTAAATCGAAATTGCTTTGATAAAATTTTGCAC
>CAZHOC010000037.1:0-14580 GCA_964534295.1 uncultured Bacteroidia bacterium
CTTCTTTATACTCAGTACTAAATACTAAATACTAAATACTCTCCCTCTTACATACTCTCTTTCACGCTACTGATCCGAGACTCCAAGCCGGGCTTCCACTGATCAGGGGCTTTCTCTAGAGACATTTCATAGTGCTTGAGCGCCTTTTTTAGATCGCCGTTTACACGGTGGGCAGCACCGAGACCGGCATGGCTTAACCAAGTATCTGGATAAATCTCAGCGGAAGCTTTAAAGTGTGCCATCGCTTCTTCGTTTTTGTTTTGTTGAATGAGATTAGTCCCATACTGGTAACGCTGAAACTCAGTAGCATTGTCCAAGGCCATGGCCCAAACTTCTTGGGCTTCGTCTGGGCGATCTAGCTTTTCGAGGATTTGGGCCTTGGTAGACAGATTGTTGAAATTTGGTTGGGCACCCCAGCCGGTGCTGATGGATTGATCGATCCAAGTGAGGGCTTCATCTAAATGAGTATCATTTTGTAAGCAGTAGTTAGCAATCTGATAAGGCCCCATCCAAGAGAAGGAAGCCGTAGAGCGAAGCTCGTCCTTGGCGCTAGCGATGACGATCTCATGCGTATTGGTGGTGATCGTAAAAGCTACCTTTACTTTTTCCCATTCGAGGGCAAGCTCAACTTTTTCAGAAGTAGGATTAGCAAAGCGGTACTGCAAAATCTCTGTATGCTCGGTGCTAGTTGGTGCTACTTTCACGCGTAGTGCATCTTCCTCCTCCTTGTAAAAATAACTGCCCCAAGAGGTAGAATTCTTCGAAAAGATCAAGGTCCACTCGTTTTCAGTTGGGATCATATGCAAACCATAAGTGCCTGCGGCTAAGTCTGCCCCTTCGATTTGAACGGGCTGACTAAAACTGATAACGGTATTTTCGTTGGCACCAGCGCGCCAAACTTGATCCATGGGGACGATGTTACCCCACACTTGACGATCGTTCACCGAAGGTGCAGAATATGTAATACTCACCTCGGTAAGGCCGATGGTTTGCATAAGGCTTACTTTTTGACTCGCCTGCGGCAAGGTAATACTGGATTGGGCCAGCAGCATGCCAAGCGAAAAAAGGCCCATAAGACTAAGAATCGTTCTTTTCATCATCATAGAATTAGCTTTGTGTTCTTTGCTGCAAAATATAATGCTCATCTGTAGCAAGCTTGCGAAAAAGCCTTATTGGACAAAGCGGACTGCGCTAATCTTGCCATTTTCAATGGTATAAATGGCAGCCGCTTTGATCACTTGGCCGTTGGGTAGGCCCGTTACCCTTTCTTGATCCATCACTGTATTGCCCATCACGATCCGCTTGACCAACTCACAATGGAGGTCGGGGGTGTTTTCAAACATGGGGCCGTAACTCTTTCTCATATTTTCCCGGCCTACATAATAAAGCTGGTTAGGGTAGCCGTAGATTTCGACACTGTCTGCGTAACAATCCACAAAGGCTTCGAGATCGCACTGATTGTAAGCATTGAGTTGCCGTTGGGCCAAGATTTCGGGCGAATTAGGGATTAAGGCGGCAGCATCATAAGCTTTGCCTTTTCGCACTACCACCGATAATGAACGGATATGTTGGAGATCTTCCAATGGATTACCCTCTAGTAAAATCAAGTCCGCTACAAAGCCTTCTTTGATTTGTCCCATGGTTTTGGCTTTGCTCAGCATTTTGGCTCCATTGAGGGTAGAGGCTTGCAGGATTTGCGCGTTGCTCAAGCCTGCTGCTTGCATGGCTCGTAATTCTGCGAAGTAGGAAGATGCATGCAAGGTCCCAATATTACCCGCATCCGTTCCTGTAACTACATTCACCCCAGCATCCATCAGAAGCTTGAGGTTATATTGCATTACGGCTTGGTCCTGGTCAATTGGTGCCTCAGGCGTTTGCATGCGAGTTACATATCCGGGGACAAATTCCTCTCCGAGATGCTCCAAATCCATCAATGAGCCCAACGTAAAAGGATTGGCTAGCGCAAAATCTTCCTTACTTATGTTGAGGTGCTTGGAAAAAACTTCTGTGTAATTGTGCCCTACTTCCAAGGTCGGAATGTAACTGACCTTGTTTTCGATTAAGCGTTCGGCGAAGGCCTGATCTACCTTCTCATCTTCAACACTATGGACAAGAATATCGCAACCTGCTTTTACGGCTAGTTTGGCGGTCTCGTATTGTGTAGCATGAACAGCAACCGGGATATTGTGAGCGTGGCTTTCTTCTATGGTGGCTTGGACGATTTCATAATTGTCCTCTGCTGATTGACCGGGCAAAACGATATACCAGATCTTAATAAAGTCAGGCTTAAAAGGAAGCTGCTTCTGCACCAAAGCACGAGCCTCAGCGGTATTTTTGACCTTTACGATGGGAGCATCTTTGATTTTAAATGCTTCTGGCTGATAGGTGGAGATTAAAGGGCCTGTTACGAATAATTGCGGGGCAACACCTGCTTTGGCTTCCTCTCTCAGCATATAATTTGACATAGGCCCTCCTACATCACAAGTATAAGTAATACCGGCTGCTAGATATCGTTGAAAAAAGTCAGGCGCTTGATTGCGGACCCATTCCACATGCTCATCATAAGGTTTTATGGCGCTTAAATCGATGGCATCAGGGCGAGTGTAAAGACCACCAGATTGAAAATAATGCACATGACCATCCATCAGACCGGGCAAAACATAACGGCCATTGCCTTCAATCGTGCTATCTGCTTGCGGCTCTCTATTGGTACCGATCTCTACAATTTTGTTGCCTTTGATGAGGAGGTAGCTTGGCTTAGAGACCTTTTCTTGGGTGGGATCGACTAGTCGAACGTTTCTAATCAATAGGCTTTGCTGAGCCTGTAATTGCAGGCCTGTCAAAAAGGCGAGGAGGAGAAACAAATTTTTGATAACAATCATTACACTTTGCGGTATTTATAATGCTAGGGAATATTACCAAAAAGGACCGCAAATGCCAGAATTACCTGAAGTAGAAGGATATCGTCGTTACCTAGAAGGGACTACACTCAATCAGACAATAACAGCAGTAGAGGCGATCAATGAGGGACGGATGTTGCGGGCTCCTCTACAGGCTTTAAGAGACGCCTCCATCGGCGAACGCTTTGTCTCAACCAGCCGGATTGGTAAATTTTTGTTTCTGCATCTCAGCAATCAGAAGATCCAGATGTGGCATTTCGGTCTTACAGGAGAGCCTGTATATTATCAAGCAGCAGAAGAAAAGCCGCGTTTTGCTCGCTTGATATTCCACTTTGATTCGGGCTTTCAATTGGGGTTCAATTGTATGAGAAAATTTGGCCGCTTGGATCTCCTAGATGATATCGCTGCCTACCAAAAAGCAAACAAACTTGGGCCCGATGCCACCCAAATCAGTGAGCAGGCATTTATTGATGCCTTAAAAAATCGCAAGACGATGATCAAGCCTGCTCTGCTCCAACAACATCATTTTGCCGGTATTGGTAATTGGATCGCGGATGAAATGCTATTTCAAATCCATCTCCATCCTGAAACCCGCTGCTTTGCTGTAACAGAGACCCAATACAAAGCCATGTATAAAGTCATGCAGGAGATTTTGGAGACGGCGATCAATCTAGATGCTCATTATAAGGAGTTTCCTGACCACTTTATGGTAGAACGTCGTTGGCAAAAAGGAGCCTGTCCTAGACATGAAATCCCTTTAGAAAGAATTGTTGTTGGCGGAAGGGGGACCTTTATCTGCAAAAAGTGTCAACCGGAGCCTGTTGCTTAGCTCTGGTTTTGAACAGCTTATTTCTTGCTTCAGTAAGTATGCTTTGTGATTTAAGCAAAGGATATATACCTTTCCTTTTTGGAATAAAACCTGTTTCGATTAGTTTTTATATTGAATATTCTATCGGATTAACGATTTTTCCTGTTGTCCGGCTAGAAACCCACACTAATTAATCAATGTAGTATGCCTGCTCCTAGCTTTTTTCATCGTATTACCTCCTTGTGCCTATTATCGACCCTTTTTGGTATCAGCAGTCTGAATGCTCAAGGGCTAGCTGAGCAAATGCAAAAGCTCCAGCAAGCCAAACAAATGCGGATAGATGCCGAAACTCGCTTGGCAGATCGCTTGCATCTTATCCTCGGCCATTATCAAATGGAAAACGGGCTTCCTCTTACTGCTCTGGTTGTCCCAGAAGAACTTGCCTTAGCTTTTGACACTAAACAGTACTTGGATCCCCAGACCCAAAAAGTTGGGATTCGAATTCAAACTGAGCAAGCTGATTTACTTTTGCCAGAATTGGAAAAAATTGGTTTTGTCCTGAGAGGCAATGCTCCTGAGTATCGATTCCTTGAGGGGTATCTAGCCCCACAAGATATCTTAGCCCTAGATGGCTTAGAAGCATATGGACTAATCAGTGCCACCGCCTTTACTAATCCAATGAACAACACTGGATCTGTTACTAGCCAAGCCGACACTTCTATGCAGGCCTATCGGGTCCGGGCTACTGCTCCTGACAACTTTGATGGCACTGGCGTAAATGTCGGGGTGTTAAGTGATAGCTATGACTTCTTAGGTGGCGCAGCTGCGGGGATTGTGAGTGGCGATTTGCCTGCTGGCGGGGTAACCGTTTTGCAGGATGATGGCACTTCAGACGAAGGGCGTGCTATGTTGGAGATTGTACACGACATGGCACCGGGGGCGGGATTGTATTTTGCCACTGCCTTTGGAGGTGAAGCTAACTTTGCTACAAATATTCAAAATCTCGCCACCGTAGGTTGTGGTGTGATCGTAGATGATATTGTCTATTTGGAAGAGCCCTTTTTTCAAGATGGAATCATTGCCCAATTCATAGAAAACGTAACGCTTTTTAACGATGCAATTTATTTCTCATCCGCCGGTAACCGGAATGTGCAGGCTTATGAAAATACAGCCCCTGTCATTGCTAATGATCCTACTTTTACTTTAGATGCGCTAGACTTTGATCCCACTGCTGGAGTCGATTTTTTTCAACAATTTACGCTTAATGACGGCGAGCAATTTAGGGCAGTTTTGCAATGGGATGATCCATGGTATACAGCAGCAGGCGTTGATACGGATTTAGATTTTATTATTACTGATGATCCGCCAACTATGGGACTGGCTGCTTCAATCGATAATAATATCGTCACTCAGATACCTTCAGAATTTGTAACTTTTACTGATGGGACTGTAGATGGACTTCCCCAAACTTATAATGTTTATATAGTAAGATCTGCTGGTCCAGACCCTGGTCGACTCAAATATGTTAATTTCGGCACCCATACCCTCAATGAGTTTGACACCCAAAGCCCAACGGTCAATCCGCATGCAGGAGCAGTTTCCTGTGTGGCAGTAGGAGCGGCTTTTTATGCGGATGCAGTGAACGAATCTTTCTCTTCACATGGACCTAGCACCTTCCTCTTTGACAATACTGGTACAGCTTTAGGAGCCCCAGCGGTAAGGGCCAAACCTGACTTTACTGCCAATGACGGTGCAAATAATACTTTTTTTGGTGCCAGCGATACCGAAGGAGACGGTTTTCCTAACTTCTTTGGGACCTCAGCTGCTGCTCCCCATGCAGCAGGCATGGCCGCCATTTTGCGTCAAGCTTTTCCCACTGATAACCGCAATGCGATTTATACTAGAATGGTCAATAGTACCACAGATATTGGTATTGCCGGAGTAGATACTATTGCTGGAGCGGGTATGGTAGATGTTTACCGGGCGATTTACCCAACACCTACTCCCGCGGCCCTAGACGTCAATGATGGCTTAGAAACCGCTAATTTTTCACGTGCTTGGGAACTGAATTATCCCGGCGCAGGACGGATGAGACCTAATACCGCCTTTGGTCCAGCGGGCGGTACAAACCATTTGACCATGGACTCTTGGTTTGATGGAATCTTCAGACTCAATGAAGCGATTCTTCACTTTGATGCTAGCTTCGCTACCAATGTAGTCTTGAGCTTTGATCAATTTGAATCGGGTGATGAAGATGACTTGATGCCTGCTACCTTTACGGGTTCCGTTAATGCCGATGGCGTTGCCTTAAGTGTAGATGGTACCAATTGGTATAGACTATTTGATTTGACGGGAGTGAACTCTCCTGCGGCCTATGCTAATAAAACCATTAACCTCTCCAATTTTGCCACGACTAATGCGATCACTTTAGGCGCAGATGTACTCATTAAATTCCAGCAGTATGACAACTTTACCTTCCCTTCAGATGGCTTTGGCTTTGACAATATCTCCATCACGGGATCGGTACTGCCGGTAAATCTGCTGTCTTTCAATGCAGAACCAGCTCCAGAGCAGACGGTTATGGTTTCCTGGGAAACAGCAATGGAGGTAGATAATGATCGCTTTATCCTCGAACGCTCACGTGACGGCGCTATATTCGAAAGTTTGTCTGAACTACCAGGGGCAGGTACTACGGATATGGCACAATCCTATCAATACCTAGATAATAGCCCTTACCAGGGACTTAACTATTATCGATTATGGCAAGTCGATCGAGATGGTAGTAAGACGCTCTCTGAAGTGGTGTCCGTCTTCGTCGAACGCGGAAATGCCTTGTCAGTATTCCCGAATCCAGTGGCCAATGGACAATTGGTATGGCAATATGAGGCCAATGAAAGTGGCAGCATGAATGTGCAAGTTATTGACCTTAATGGTCGCATATTACAAAGCCTGCAACTGTCTGTCGATTTAGGTTTGCAGCAGTACCAGCTAGACGTCTCCAGTCTGCCCGCTGGTACCTACATCCTCAAGGCCACTAATGCCAAAACTTACCGTTCCGTGCAGCGGTTTACGAAACTCTAAAGGCTATAAAAATATGATGGTAGGTATTCCAATCAGCTTGGGATACCTACCATTTTGCTTGATTTGGCCAGCGCCTGTTCAATATCTAATAGGATATCATCTATGTGTTCTAAGCCTACTGAGACACGAATTAATCCGGGGGTAATACCTACGGCCAAACGGTCCTCTTCAGGTAATTTTGCATGAGTTGTAGAAGCTGGATGAGTGGCAATCGTCCTGCTATCACCCAAATTTGCAGTTAAAGAAGCCATACTTAAAGCATTCAAAAAGGCGCGTCCTCGCTCTACGCCTCCTTTTATTTCAAAGCTCACAATACCACCGCCGTGGCGCATTTGCTTCTTAGCGATTTCGTGCTGAGGGTGGGAAGGGAGAAAAGGATACTTAACTAAAGAAACTTCTTCGTGCTCCTCCAAGATCTGGGCTAATTTTAAAGCGTTGCTACAGTGCCTATCCATGCGTACTGCTAGCGTTTCTATGCTTTTAGACAAAACCCAAGCATTGAAAGGGGAAAGTGCTGGCCCAGAATGTCTCGCAAATAAACGTACTTCTTCCATCAAGTCTGCTCTGCCCACTATAGCCCCACCTAAGACCCGCCCTTGACCATCTAAATATTTAGTGGCTGAGTGGAGAACTAGGTCTGCGCCATAACGAATCGGCTGTTGTAGATATGGAGTAGCAAAACAATTATCGACGATTAGGATCAAGTTATTCGCCTTGGCGAACGCTCCTAACCATTCTAAATCAAGGATATCAACCGCTGGGTTGGAAGGCGTTTCTACAAAAAGAATCTTGGTATTGCTCTGCACTGCTTCTTGCCAAGTATGCGTTTGGTGGATGTCTACATATGAGTGACTAATGTGCCATTTGGGCAATAGCTTGGTAAAGACCGAGTGCGTAGACCCAAAAACAGAACGACAAGCAAGAATATGATCTCCGCTATTGCACAGGGCTGCTAGGGCGGTAAAAATTCCAGACATACCTGTAGCGGTAGCATAACCATCTTCTGCTCCCTCTAAGAGACAGAGCTTTTCTACAAACTCACTCGTATTAGGATTGGAAAAACGGGAGTATATATTGCCAGAAACCTCATTGGCAAACATAGCCCGCATTTGCTCTGCGTCTTCAAAGACAAAGCTGGAAGTTAGGTATACAGGTGCAGCATGTTCGCGATGTTGCGAACGATCTATTTGGGTGCGTATAGCCTGAGTTTCGAATTGGGATTGCTGATCCATGATAGACTAGGGATGGATGGTAAATTCGGTGTAAATGTTGGCAGTAGGCTCGAGGATTTTGGTGACGCTACAATACTTCTCCATCGAGAGTTGAATTGCGCGTTCGGCGCGAGCCGGATCTATATCGCCATAAAGGTGAAAGTGGAGGTAGATATTGGTGAAAATCCTGGGGATTTCGTCTCTACGTTCGGCGCGAGCCTCTACCTTATAATCTCTAATTTCCTGTTTGCCCTTTTTGAGGATCAGGCCTACGTCAATACTGCTACAACCTAGCAATGCTGCAATAACGGTCTCTAAGGGACGCATACCTAGGTTTTGACCGCCCGAATCAGGGCTGCTGTCCAAATGGATACTTTGGCCAGACTCGTTTGTTACTTCATAGTGAAAGGCATCATTAAGCCTTTGCAAGTGTAATTTCATAATTACAAGCGTTGCCCGAAGGGATAAACTCCGGAATGAATACGTACAGATAAATGGAATTGGGGGACGTGCAATCCGTTTATCTTTCTCGCATATGGACCTTCCATAATTGAGGCAGGAATTGGCACCTTTCCGCCAAGGGCGGGGTTGCCAGAGGGTCATAGAGCCTGTCTCTCACCTCTTCTTGATAAAAAATGCACTGATATAGATCAGCACATCAAATCAACAATCTTTCCTGCTATTATCCAAACTTGTGTAAATTTGTAAGCCAAAATATGATTATAGATATGCGTTACTTTTTGATGTTGTTGCCCATAGCGTTTTTGTTTTCCTGCGGAGAGTCAAAACAAGCTGAAAGTGAAACCGTTGTTGAGGTAGATCCTATTGAGCAGTTGAAAAATGAAGCCATTGCTATCCATGATGAAGTAATGCCATTGATGGGGCCTATTGATAAGTTGAAAAAAGACCTTGACGCGGCTCAAGAGCAGTTGGTTAGTGGCGAGATGGCTACTGAGGAGGAAGTGCAGGCGTTATCTGGACGTTTATATACCGCTAACGAAAGCATGATGAAGTGGATGAATGATTATGCTACCGAAGTAGTGCGAAAAGACGGAGTAGCTTCTCAAGAAACACTCGAAGGCTTGAAAGCTGCAGTTGAAAAAGTAAAAGAAGACATGCAATCTGCTAAAGCGGATGCCGAAGCGCTCTTAGCTAAACTGAACTAATGAAGAAAGTAATCCTTTTTGGTGTTATCTCATTGCTTTTTATTGCCTGTGGCAACGAGCAAACCCAAGAATCTGGCCGCCTGCCTTATCTGGGTGAAAACCTGATCAATGATAATGGCGATACAACCTACTATCAGATTCCGGCCTTTGGTTTTGTGGATCAAGACAGTGCTTGGGTAACCAATTCGTCTGTGGAGAATAAGATTTACGTTACGGATTTCTTTTTTACCTCCTGCCTTTCTATTTGCCGCAAAATGAAGCAACAAATGCTTAAGGTGCATGAGGTTTATGGAAAAGATGAAGAGGTGATGTTACTCTCCCATACAATAGATCCCAATTATGATACTGTGGAGGTCTTAAAAGAATATGCAGATGACCTCGATCTGATGAGTAATCACTGGCGCTTCTTGACAGGCGAAAAAGACAGTATTTATGCCATGGGAGCACGCTATTTTGTAGCGGCAAATGAAGACCCTAATTCTCCCGATGGTTTTTACCATACCGATGTGTTTACCTTAGTTGACAAGGAGCGCAGAGTGCGTGGGGTTTATCACGGCACAGATTCACTTGACGTGAAACGCTTAATTGTGGATATCGAGCGATTGAAAAAGGAGTATGAACCTCAAAACCCTTAGTTGGTTTTTATGGCCTTTGTTGGTCATTGGGATCATCGGCATCTGGTGGTCTGTGTCTGACCGTTCGACGGAGTCGGCTGGCAAAAGGATCTATTTACAACACTGCAGTAACTGCCACATGGAGCGTGGACAAGGGCTTAGGGGTTTAGTTCCGCCCTTGGCGAACGCTGATTATTTACAAGGCTTGAGCCTTGGAGAACTTAGCTGTATCATTCGTTATGGGCAAAATGATACCATCACTGTCAACGGCAGAGAATATGATCGACCGATGCCCGAAAATGAGTTGATTACCGAAGTCGAGCTTAGCGCATTAGTCAACTTCATTCGCATGGAATGGGGAGGGGCCAAGCAAAAGGAATCTCATCAAGAGATTATCGCTACCTTAAAAGATTGTCAGAAGGACTAATTCTTTTTTTTGGCAAGGTGAAAAAGAAGGTAGTACCTACTCCTTTACTAGACTCCAACCAAATCTCACCTCCATGTTGCTCGACAATTCGCTTACAAAGGGCCAATCCAATCCCTGAACCCTTGATGTCATGTCCATTGTGAAGTTTCTCGAAGAGGTTGAAAATCTTGTCCTGGAACTGTGATGGTATACCGCGGCCATTATCACTGATAGTAAACTGCCATTTGCCGCCGACTTCCACACAATTTAGAATAATCCTAGGTTGCCGATCTGGATGGTGAAATTTGAGTGCGTTGCTCAATAGATTTTGACAAAGTTGGATCAGTTTGGATTCAGAACCTATCACATAGGGGGGGAGATTTTTGATAACGAAATCGGCTTTTGTCTCTTCAAATTGCGCTCCCAACAATTGGTTGATTTGATCAATAATCGAACTAGGATCAATCACCTCTTCGATATGCTCCATATTATTAACTCTAGAATAAAGAAGCAGATCATTTATCATCTGATTAAGCTTTTGAGCGCCTCTACTGATAAATTCAATAAACTCTTTGCCATCCTCGCCGAGTTTATCCTGGTACCTCCTTGCCAAAAGCTGGCTGAAATTACTGATAGTCCGCAGTGGTTCTTTGAGGTCGTGCGAGGCAATAAAGGCGAAGTTTTCCAATTGAGAATTTGACTCAATATATTTTTCTAGAGTGAGATTTTTTGCTTTGAGTTCTTCTTCAGTATGCTTTAGGGTGGAGATATCAACGGCAAATATTAGTACTCCACTTATGGAACCATCTTGTTCATAATAAGGGATCTTGTCAGTTTTTACCCAATAGGAACCGTTGGGGGTTTGATATTTTTCAATGATGCCTAAACGTGGTTCTCCCGTGCGGATGACAGAAAGATCATCTTTATGATATTGATCTGCCAGAGAGGGATGGATATGAATCGCGTTACAACCGATCAATTCTTTTACTGTCATACCCATAGACCGAGCGGCCATGGCGTTGCAGTTAATAATATTGTTTTTGTCGTCTTTGTGGTAGAATATGACTGGCAGGGCGTCGAAAATAAAACGTTGGGTTTGATATTGAGCCTCACGCTTTTCTCTGGCCTCTACCTCAGCGGAAATATCCTCAATCATGGTGATCGTATATTCAATTTCCTTTTGCTGGTTGCGGACAATCCTTTCCGTAGTTTTGGTCCAAAAGAAACTTCCGTCTGATCTCAAATATCTTCTTCTCGCCTCACAATGATCAAGTTCTCCTTTGATTTGGGATAAAAATTGCGTGCGATGGGCTTTCCTGTCAAATTTATGAGTTAGGCTGAATACGTCTTTTTCATAAAGCTCAATCTCTTTCCAGCCAAGCTTTTGGCAAATGGAGGCATTTGCTAAAAGGATTTCTCCATGTGGGGAACTTAATATTATGCCCAAAGGGGAGTGGTCAAATACTTGTTGGAATAAGCCATTAGGGCTCATTTTTAGACTGGGCTCCTCATCAGTCGCTAATTTCCAATCGCCAAGCAAAACCTCAGATTGATGGGTTTTGGCTTGATAAAGGGCGATTTGGTCCTCTGGATCTCCAATGAGTTTTAGACTAACATCGACGGGGTAGGGGGAACCTAACCTCGGAAGGTGTAAGCCCAGCCATTTTACCTCATCTTCGGTAGAAAGACGATCCCAAATCTTTTGCCACTGGCTTGGAGTTAGATCAAATTGAAAGCTAAGGATGTTTAATCCCCTCATCGGCGCAGCCGCTGGAAGCAATTTCTTTTCCATAGCAGCATTGGCCAGATGAATTTTGCCCTCAGAATCTAGGCAGCAAACCTCATCGGTTATATGGTTAAAGGCCAAATGAGCAAGGGTGGAAACATGTGAGATTTCCATTGGGAAGTGTTATTCCAGGGTGGAGCAAAAAAGGGTAGTCTTATTCGGCCAAGAATAATTGAATATACGTTAATATTTTTTCATTCAAAAATAATTAGGGCGTGGAATTATTTTAGGTCTTTAGTAAGTACCGAAATATGGCTATTGCGGCCTTTATCGTCCGAACAACTGATTTTTACCTTACCCGGTGGGAGTTGCTTAAAAATGGCTTCGTTCGGCGAAGCCGAAGTAACAAATCGGTCATTGACATACCAATAAACAGTATGGACCTCCGGACCGGCCTGGCAGCTGAGCATTATCGCACTAGTATCTTCAGCCATAATCAAGTATTCTAAGCCATCCTGGGGCGAAGTTATGATAGGACCTCCTTCAGAAAATATTCGTTCACAATCAGGATTGTGCTTAGGAGCTTGGGTGTAGGCAATGCGCTGTTTTTGATAATATTGCAAAAGCTCCGGAGGATAATTGGGGAATGGAACATTTACATAGCCAGAATCAGGCATGCAGTCTGTACAAAAAGCCATGCTACTATCCGGTAAAATGGGAATCGTTCGCATATGCGAGCAATATTGAAAGGGAGAGATGCCCGGCAATGCCATGTCCAGCACTTTGTTATGGCACCATTTCTCCGGCATAAAACCACTTTCGCTGCAAACTTCTCTGAAAACCAATTGCCCCTCCTCAAAGCCAAACCATCTATTGTCTACTGGGCGTGATAGTTGATTGAAAATATTAAATAACAAGGGTGCTGCTGTTCCTGATCCATACAAATCCGGTACGCCGGTACCATCAAAATTGCCAACCCAAACCCCAATCGTATATCGAGGGTGATAACCAATACTCCAGGCATCTCTGCGCCCATAAGAAGTCCCTGTTTTCCATGCTACTTTAGGAAGATTGCTAGCATTGTGCCATTGGATAGGCAAGTCTGGTCTACTAAGTTCTGTCAGGGTTTCGGTAATCAAATAAGCCGCTGCTGGTGAAATAATAGGATCCCCTTTTACCTCCGATTCTTTTTCACCAGCCCGATAGTTCAGATTCCCTAATTGCCCCGCATTGGCAAAAGCAGTATACAAACGCGTTAGTTCCTCTAAGCTAGCCCCGCAGCCCCCGAGGACGACAGATAAACCCAGCTTGTCCTGATCTTTTTTGATTTGCTTGAATTGGGCTTGTTCTAATTTGGTTAAAAATTGAGGCACGCCTATCCTATCTAGTAAACGAACGGCCGGTACATTTAAAGATTGAGAAAGGGCTCTACTTGCCGTGATCTTTCCCTGAAAACTCCCATCAAAATTCTCCGGTTGATAAGTACCGTATTGCATGGGTACATCCAACAAAATCGTCTGATTGGTGATCAAACCTTCATCGATGGCCATGGCATAAAGCAGAGGCTTTAATGTGCTACCAGGAGCGCGGATTGCTTTCACCCCATCCACTTGACCAGCGTTCCGAGAATCGAAAAAATCCTGAGAGCCTACGTATGCTAGTACATCCAAGCTTGTATTGTCAATCACGATAGCTGCGGCATTATGGATACCGCTAATCTCTATCCCTTGGATGTGGTTTTTAACAATTTCTTGAACCTGCTGCTGTATCTCGAGATCAATACTGGTTTTGATAATAGGCATAGTTGGGGTCTCATTGCGAAGCCTTCTCGCTAAATGGGGGCTTTCGCGAGGTACCTTTCTATGACCAATGATGATTTCTTCTCCGATGGCATCACTTATTTCAGCCAAAGGAAACAGTTCAGCTTCTTCAAATCTCCGCAACCATTTGTCGCGGGCTTTTTTGATCTCTCCTCTTCCGTTAGCAAGAGACAGACTCGTGGGCCGGTTGGGAATTACTACCAAAGCGGTAAGCTCGGCTAAACTGAGTTGATGAGGTGCCTTTTGGAAGTACAGTTCAGATGCCGATTTGATACCTTCAATATTTCCACCATATGGTACCAGATTAAGGTACATGCATAAGATCTCTGATTTGCTGTACTTCCATTCTAACTGCAAAGCCCGAAACATTTCGAGCAACTTATTTTTGTAGGTTCGTTTCTTAGGCTCAAGCAACCTAGCTAGTTGCATAGTGATGGTAGACGCTCCAGAGGTCCGGCGTTGCCGAACGATATTATTGAAGGCAGCTCGCCCTATGGCAATCGGGTTTACCCCCGGATGATAGAAGAAAAACCTATCCTCTTTAAACAGGATGGCTTTTTCTAAATCTTCGCTGATCTCAGATTCAGAGAGTTTGAGCCGCCATTTATCATCATAAGACAAAAAGCCGTATAGCACCTTGTCATTCCGGTCAGTTAACATGGGGGAGTACTCAATCGCTACTTTTAGTGGGAACAAAAGGTTCAATAGCAAAAAGAGCGCGAAAAGGCTCCCCGCCAATCTCACGACTCGCCGCCCCCAGCGTGGAAGCCAGCCCCATAATTGCTTGATAGCAGCTAGAAATTTCTTGATGATTTCCATGTTCTTTACGTTGACTGTCTTTTCCGGTT
>CAZHOC010000038.1:0-8813 GCA_964534295.1 uncultured Bacteroidia bacterium
AGGCCAAGCAAAGCTTTACAGAGATCAAAACCCCCAATGGGATGGATTTAGCGGGCATCAGCCTACCTTTTAAAGCAAAATCTTAGCCGTACTGCCCGAGGTATTTTTGTTGGGAGAGGATCGCTTCGCGGAACTCTTCCTTCATGCGGCTGACGAGCTCAGCTACTGGCAGGCGATCCTTGATGGTAGCTACGCCTTGGCCTGCTGACCAGATGTCTTTCCAAGCCTTGGCTTCGGTATCCAGTTCTGCTCCTAGATCGATTTTCACCTTACGGTCCCAAAGGTCTTGAGTAAAACCACTATTGATCAAACTCTCTCCTAAAAAGTTGGCGGGGATGCCCGAAAGCGCGGCGGTGTAGACAATGTCCTTGGTGCCTGACTCGATGATCATACGCTGATAGCCTTCGGAAGCCACGGCTTCATCGGTGCTGATAAAACGGGTGCCCATATAAGCTAGATCGGCTCCCATTTGCAAAGCAGAGGCGACATCCTTGCCATTGCTGAGACTGCCCCCGAGCAGAATCAAGCCATCAAAAATCTCACGAATTTCAGCTACAAAGGGAATAGGGTTGAGCGTTCCAGCATGGCCACCCGCTCCCGCACTCACCAAAATCAAGCCATCCACTCCCGCAGCAATAGCCTTTTGCGCATGTCGCTTGTTGGTTACATCGTGAAAGACTAGCCCACCATAGCTATGGACTTCTTCTACCAATTCTTTGACGGCTCCGAGTGAGGTAATCAAAATCGGCACCTTGTGTTTGACGCAGACCTCTAAATCGATCATCGCCCGCGGATTGGTCCGATGTACAATCAAATTGACACCATAGGGCGGCAGCTTTTCTCCCGTATCCTTTTCATGCTTAGCAAACTCCTCGTTGAGCTCGATGAGCCATTGTTCGAAGCCTTCAGTTGTACGCTGGTTGAGGGCCGGAAAGGTCCCCACAATGCCATTGTAGCAACAAGCTCGTACGAGATCAAGCTGGGAGACAATAAACATGGGAGAGGCAACAACAGGGAGACTGAGATTGAGTTTTTGCAGGATTTCTTGTTTGCTCATCGGGGCGGGAGAAAATGTTAAACGAATAGGGATGAATTTACTTTTTCTAGCTTTAGAAAGTAAATGAATGGGTTATTTTTTCCCTCAACAAGTATTCTCCGCAAAATGTTGAGCCAAGCGTTCTGCGAAGCAGTCTCCATAAACACCCCATTTAGCCTATTTGGCCTTCTCTCCCTTTGCCACATGGGTGGTCCTACGCTTGCCAGAAAAGCGTCTGATGTACTGATAATCGCTGTTTTTGTACTGATGGGTCAGCCCCCATTCAAAGGCAGCGAAGGGTTCGGATTCGACATCCAGCGTACGGTTTAAACCTATCGCGTGGGGGGCACCTTTGATTACGGATTTGATTTCAAAGTTGATGCCGTCGAGCGACCATTGGATGGTGTTTTTTTCGGGGCCATCCGTGGTGATGAGTGAAGCAATTCCGCCCTCATATGGCCAGACACAGATTTCGTGCCCACTATTGGAGATAGGATTGTAAGGCGACTTGACATAGGGACCTTTGACATCGTCTGCAATCGCTACTCCATGCCTAATTTGGCGTCCACCGAAGGTGATCTCCTCCCCCATCTGCTCCCCTTTGTAGTAGAGATAAAACTTACCTTCAAAAAAGAGGATGCAAGGATCATGCACCTTATGGCTATCAAAGTCTCCTTTCTTCTCTACCAGAAAACGATTGTCTGAGTCTCCTTTCCAAATCCCGTTATCAGCAGGGCTCAAGATCGGTTCTGGACTTTTGGTCCATGGACCGTAGGGGCTATCAGACCATGCTAAACCAACCTGATTTTTGACCCGCACATTGTAAGGAGATTTGACGGTTTGGTAGACCAGGTAATACATCCCTTCGTGTACAAAGATCTCAGTGGTAAAAACCGAACGGTCATCATAGGCTCCTTTTTCCCCTCTGGGCACGGCCAAACCTTCTTCCTTCCAAGTCCAACCATCTTCTGAAGTCGCATACCAAATATCACAGCGGTCCCAAGGAAAGACCTTTTCGTTTTCAATATCACCGGCAAAGCCCTGCGTCGGCCCAGTACTGCGGCTATACCACACAAAATATTTACCGTCATGCTTGATCAATCCACTAGGATCACGGCGCACTACTCCTTCTTCAAATGCAAGATCCCCCTTGAGATCATAGACTTTAAACTCCCCAAACCACTCATTGCCTATTTCGGGCCACTGCAGCGCTCGTTTTGAGGCTGCACTCAATTTATCAGCATTGGTAATGCCGAGATGATCAAGTTGAGCTTGGGTGGGTTGAGGGTTTTCTGTCCCAGAACGCTCAGTTTCGGCTTTACAGCCAAAAAGCAGGATGGAAATTCCCAAAATAAGGGTCGGAAGTAAAATTCGAGCTTGCATAGTAGTGTAGATTCGAGACTTGGGTTAATCTCACAATTAGTCTATAAAAAGTAGGCATCTTTAAAGGGAAATCCCACGCTTCCAAGGAATAAAGTCATCTTGCTCCAATCCCTCCGCTTTAGTAAGCGCCTCTCCACTCGCCACCGCAATCATATATTGGAGTAGGTCCTGCGCCGAATCTTCAATACTTTGTTTGCCTTCAATGATATCGCCACAATCCCAATCGATGATATCCGCCATCCGCTGAGAGAGTTTGTGGTTGCTAGAGACTTTGATAACCGGCACGATTGGGTTGCCTGTCGGAGTGCCAAGCCCAGTAGTAAAGACGATCAGATTAGCTCCTGAGCCAGCCAGTCCCGTGGTAGATTCGACATCATTGCCGGGAGTACAAAGGAGATTGAGACCAGCTTTGCGAGCGGGTTCGGTATAGTCGAGTACATCCCTTATCGGGGAACGCCCACCCTTCTTTGCTGCACCAGCAGATTTCATGGCGTCAGTGATGAGACCATCCTTGATATTGCCGGGGGAAGGATTCATATCAAAACCAGAACCAACTGCTTCGGCACGACTGGCATAGGTTCTCATAAGCTGAGTAAACTTATCTGCCAATTGATCCGTCTCACAGCGATTAATGAGTTCTTGCTCTACGCCATTGAGCTCGGGAAACTCCGCGAGTATGGCTTTGCCTCCTAGACTTACTAACAGATCAGACACTCCCCCAACCGTAGGATTTGCTGAGATACCGGAAAAACCATCCGAGCCACCACACTCTAGTCCCAGACTAAGAGCCGATAAAGGAAAGGCCTCTCGTTGATGTTGATTGGCCTTGGTCAAACCCACAAAAGTCTGCTTGATGGCATCCTCTATATAGTGAGGTACAGAGCGGCTAGACTGCTGCTCTAAGTAATATACAGGCTTGTCAAAGTCTTCATCTAATGCAGCGATAGCCTCTTTGAGGATTTGAATTTGTGCGTTTTGGCATCCTAGGCTCAATACCGTAGCTCCTGCCACATTGGGATGGGTGATATAGCCAGCTAGTAGTTTGCAAAGCACCTCACTGTCTTGGCGCGTACCGCCACATCCGCCTTGGTGAGTCAAGAATTTGATCCCATCAACATTAGGGAAAATCTGATTGCGCTTAGTTTGATTTCCTTCCGCTAGCAGATCGGTTTGCAAGAGCATTTGGTCTGAGTCTCCTCTCTGGTAGAGATCAACCAATTGCTGTAAGTTGATCTGATAGGGATTAGCCTTGGCGAAGCCGAGTCCTTTGAGGAGGACCTCTTCGAGAACGCTCACATTTTTGTTTTCACAAAACACCAGCGGGATGACCAACCAATAATTGCGGGTTCCTACCTGCCCATCCTTCCTGCGAAAGCCCATGAATTGCTGGCCCGCAAACGCACTGATGTCAGGTTGATTCCAATTGAGTTGTGGCTCGCGTACTTGGTATTCATCCGTGGCGTGTTGCACATTGGCTTGGGTCAAAAGACTGCCAGCGGGAATGGCTTCGGAGGCTTGGCCTACCGTAACGCCGTACATCACGATGGGCTGGCCTTTTTGCAGGGCCTTGATATTGAATTTATGCTTGGCAGGGATATGAGCGTTCAGCGACAAGCTGCCGACATGAGACTCAACCTGCTCCCCTTGGGCTAAATCTTGTAAAGCAACCAAGACATTATCTCGCTCATCCACTTGTAGTATCCGGGGTATAGAATGCATCAATCCAATTGGAAAATTTGATCCAACAAAATCCACTTCTCATCCTTCCCAGCCCAAGGTAGATGCTGCTGAAATTGGGACATCAACTGCTCCCACTCCGCTACTTTAGGGTTGGCCTGATCCATAGATTGCTTCACTTTAAAGCTGAAGGTTTCGTCCACCTCCATGATCATAAACATGCGGTTACCCGTGAGATAAATTTGCATATCCAGAATCCCTGCCTCCTTGATACTGGCAGTAATTTCTGGCCAAGCATTGCCCGGCGCATGATATTCTTTATAGCGCTCAATCAAGGCAGGATCATCTTTGAGATCACAAGCCAAGCAGTAGCGATGAGGAGTACTGGAGTTTAGACTCATGTGTTTTGATTGTGGACCCGAGTAACTCGATAGCCAAATATGACGATCATCAAGAAGCAGAGGACAGGAGCGAGATAAGAAAGCTGGACGCCATAGGCATCAAGGAGTAATCCCTGAATGGGTGGCAATAATGAACCGCCAGCAATCGCCATCACTAAGCCCGCCGCTCCTAACTTGGCATCATCTCCAAGCCCTGTCAGAGCAATACCATAGATGGTCGGGAACATCAAGGACATACAGCCAGAAATTCCAACCAAGGCATAAAGCCCTGGTCGACCGCCGACAAATACCACGGCTGCCAACAAGACAATGGCCGCTGCAGAAAGCACCATTAACAGTTGGCCCGGTTTGATATACTTGAGCAAAAAGGTGCAAACAAAGCGGCTGAAGGCGAAGAGCAGCATAGCGTAGAAATTGAAGTTTACCGCCTGAGCTGCCGCATCCGCTTCGATCATCCCTTCACTTACCAATACTTCAGTACCATAGTGGATGGTATAAGTCCAGACCGTAATCTGCGCTCCCACATAAAAGGCTTGTGCCAAAACCCCCTCGCGATAACGCAGGTTCGACCAAAGTCTTTTGAAAGTCCCAGCCAAGTCGAGGGCTTTATCATTGTCCTGAGTGCGGGGCATCTTTGTAAGCCAAATGAGAGCAAACATGATCGCGATCACGATCCCAATCACTACATAAGGCGTTCGCACGATGGTCAAATCTGCCATCTTGATCGTCTCAAACTCTTCGGGTCCTAGGGCTACGCGTTCGGCAGCGCCGAGCTTATTGAGCTTAGCCAAAATGAAGTCCTTAGCGACCAAAATCCCGATGATAGAACCCATCGGGTTGAAGGACTGCGCCAAATTGAGTCTTTGGGTAGCCGTAGCGGGATCACCCATGGAAAGGATGTAGGGATTGGCACTCGTCTCTAAGAAGCTCAAGCCACAAGTCATAATAAAAAAGGCTCCACAAAAAGGATAGAAAAGCCCCAGCATACTAGCCGGTATGAAAAGCATCCCGCCAATGGCATATAGGGCTAAACCTAAGAGAATACCCGATTTGTAAGAATTCCTTTTGATATAAATCGCCGCCGGGATTGCCATAAAGCAATAGCCAGCATAAAAGGCAAACTGTACAAAGGAGCTGATAAAAGCACTTTGATTGAAGATTGTACCAAAGGCCTTGACCAATGGATTGGTAATGTCATTGGCAAAGCCCCAAAGCGCAAAGCAAAAGGTGATCAATGCAAATGGTAACCACAAAGCCCGCTCCAATAGGGCAGGCTTTGTGGATTTAGCTGTAGGAGTAGTAGGCGTCTGGATCATCTTTTATTCAAAAGTAATTTTGAGGGTATAGGCGTGCTCGCAAGGAGCCTTCGCTGGCAACTTGACTTTCAGGCCATTAGAACCCATCTCCCATTCGAGATTGCCCTCTGCACCCAACATGCTTACAGTCTTAATCTTATCGGTAGCGCCTTCAACCAAAGAGTGGATTTCCACTAAGTCACTTTCTGGCCAACCCATAAGCATAGCGTAAAGCTGTCCGTCTTTTTGGGTGAAGCGGATGTCCTGAGCCGTAAAGGCTTGATTGTTTTTTTCAGAATGATGGCCTTTCGCGACCTTGGTAGGTCCTTCTCCAAAAGTATCCCAGGGACGCGTATCGTAAATGGCTTCGCCATTGATATCTAGCCACTCTCCCATCTCTAATAAGACTTGCGCCTGATCATCCGGTATGGTACCGTCAGCCTTAGGCCCAACGTTCAGCAACAGACAGCCATTTTTACTGACAATATCCACCAAGTCATGAATCAAGGTCTTAGTAGATTTAGAAATCCAATTGGTTACATAGCCCCAAGAATTCTTCCCTACAGAAGTATCTGTTTGCCATGGAAATTTGCGGATACCCGGTAGTTTGCCCCTCTCAATATCGAGCACATTGGAGCCTTCTGGGAAGGATTCAAAATCAAAGTTTTTGGTTTGTAGCACCACCTCTTTGTTCCACTCTATGCCACGATTGTAGTAATGAGCGGCGATTTGGGGGTGGTAAGGCACAAACTCTGGATTGTCAATATAGAAGTCAAACCAGAAGATATCGGGTTGGTATTTGTCGATGATTTCGGTGGTACGGTCCCACCACATCTGTAAAAATTCTTCATCGCAAGCTTCATACTGCTTGTGGGGTCGGCTGTAGAGATCGGCATATTGGGGATCGCTGGTATCCCAACCTGGTTGACGGGTATAATAATTCCAATTGAAAGCATAGTGAGAAGAGGCACCAAACTTGAGACCGCGCTTGCGAGTAGCTGCGGCCAACTCTCCAATCACATCTCTTTTGGGTCCCATATCGACAGAGTTCCAACGGGTTTTAGTCGAGGCGTACATCGCAAAACCATCATGGTGCTCCGCCACCGGGATGACGTATTTAGCGCCCGATTTTTCAAACAAGTCTAACCAAGCTTCAGGGTCAAACTTCTCGGCCTTAAACATGGGGATAAAGTCCTTATAACCAAACTTGGAAGGATCACCATAAGTCTTTTCATGGTATTCGTAGATATAGGGTTTTCCTTTGCCGGCTTCCCCACTAGCATTGCGGATAGAGTCTTTTTCGTACATCCGACGTGGGTACCATTCCGAACCATAAGCAGGTACACTATATGCTCCCCAATGGATGAAAATCCCAAACTTACTATCTGTAAACCAATCTGGAATCTTGTAATTGCTTATCGATTCCCAATTAGGCTCATATATCGGCGAGGCAGGACTACTGGCATTCTTGCCTTCAAGCGCACAACCTGTGGCCCAAATGCTTAGTCCTAGAAAAAAAATGCTGAATATTCTTAACATGGCGAGTAATCTTAAAACCAACAACTATTGACATTTCACATACAGCTCAAATATCTATTTTTCTTCATGTATAGCTTATCACGTATGGTTAAAATCCTGAAACATACGATTGATTTTGAGCCAGAAGTATTTGATTCTGCATCAGAATCGATGATTTGATCTCCTATACCCATTGGGATCTATCTCTAGACTAGGAGCCTTATGTTGTTTTTTACCGCTGCGCGGAACGCTTATCCCTCTAGGACAAATCCCTCGGTTTATTGCTCTATTACTGTTTCCCACTCAGCACCACTCGACGGCTTATATTTTGGCCATTTAAGCGAGTCCGCAGGACATACACTCCTGCCGGCAGATCATCGATTTGTAATACAATCTTGCGTTCGCCAGAGGCGTATCCCTGAGCAGTCTCTGTCAATACACGCTGCCCGTTTATTGTGTAAAGGTCAAAGGCGATTTCCTGAGGATAGTCAAGCTGCAGGATTAGGTTTAGTTGCTCATGGCAGGGATTTGGAGCGATCTTGAGACCATCTGCCTTCAACTCTTCGATATGCGTAGGAAATGCGGATTGGAAACGGTCCGCGCCAGCGGTCCAAATCGTGTCCCCATACTCATAAGCTCCTATATCAGGTGCCGCGCCATTGTAGCCATCCGTAATACCGCTGATCATCATGCCCGCATCAATCAAGGGCGAACCTACAGCCGGTCTAAAGTCTCGGCCGGACCTATCGGTAAAGGGATCATTAGGATCGAGCAGATTGTGCTGAAAATCGTTGCCTTCCCAATCGCCAATGGGCGAATAGTTGTTCCAGATGCGATTATTGATCAATTGGCGGCCATTGAGCCACGCCCCCATGGCTTGGCCTACATTCCAGAAGCTATTATTGAAAATATCATTGTTCCAGGCATCCCAATTCATCTGCACCCCTGACCAAGTGATGTTCCAGACGAGATTATGATGAACGTCAAAGCCTTTGCTGTCATTGTCGAGATAAATGCCTGCCGCACGACCATCAGCGTAGGCTGGTCCGTAAGAATCATGAAACCAGTTGTGGTGAATTTTGGTATTCTTCTCGGTGTCGTTACCTACAGTGTAGAAGATACCGCCATCATTGTTGAGCAGCATGCATTCAAAGATGTCATTATAGGCGATCTCACCATTAGGAGCGCTCATGTAAATGCCGTCGCGGCCACAGTGATAAATCGTATTGCGTTCGATGATACTACCGGCTGCATTGCAGCGGATGCCATTGGAGTGATTGCCGATCGTATTGAAGTAGCGTACCACATTACCTTGCAGTCTGATGCCGCTAAGATTGCCCCATCCTTGCACCCAGATCCCATTGGTACTACCGTATTCGATCACATTATTTTGCACCAAGACATCATTGCCCTGCACAGAAACAGCACCCGTACTGAGTTGGGCATTGACATTGTCAAGCGCATCTAGCGTATTTAGGCAATGGCTAAAGGTGCCATTGCGGA
>CAZHOC010000038.1:8832-14483 GCA_964534295.1 uncultured Bacteroidia bacterium
TACAGCCATCTCCTTTGATCACCACTCGCCCACCAAAAGCATTGATACCATCCACTATGATATGATCGCGATTGATATCGATGGTTCTTTCGCGAACGGCATAAGTAGCAGCGCCAAGATTGGGGTCTACATTGGCCGGGGCCTGGAAATAAAGCGTTCCACCGGAGGTGTCATAAAACCACTCTCGCTCATAGTCCAAAGCCTCTAGCTTGCCAAATAGATAAAACTGCCCACGATTGCCATTGCGAAAGACGGTCGGGTTGTGAACCGAAAAGGGCCATTTGTTGATATCAACTGAAGGAAATTGCACTTTGGAAGTAGTGGAAGCCGTTATCTGTCGGGTCCAACTCGCGCCAGAATGCGCCCCTAGGTACCAAACATAACCACCGGCCCAATTGATGTCTAAGATATTATTGGCCGTAATTTCATTTGCCCCACCTCCCGTAACGGAAATCGTATTGGGCGTATACAAATCGTTATCTGTATTATTGGGCCATTGGGCGATGTTCATTGCCTCCCCTTCGTAGTATAACATATTTTGCAGGCCCAAATTCATGGGCACTGTAGTCTGGTAAATATTGTCTTGGTAGAGTGTCCAATTGGTGATCGACTCTGTTGCAGACACAAGGACTTCATCCTCGCCATAGGCGAGAAAGACAATCGGCGCATTGGCCGTACCATGATTGCTCGGAGAAAGTAGCTCTCGGTATGTCCCCCCTTTGATGAAGCAGCTATCCCCTGCTTGTAGGATTGCAGCGGCCTTGGCAATGGTCAAAAAAGGCGCAGATTCGCTGCCACTATTGGTATCATTGCCAGATTTTGAGACGTAGTAGTTCGCTCCAAAGCTTGTGAGTGGCAAGCAGAGGAGAAACAAAAAAAGTTTTACAGACATGTGTTTTTAGTTATTCCAGTTTTGTTGGATGATGGCTTGCAGACTAGGAAACTGTTTGTCCGTTTCATTGAGCACCTGCCTTTGGGCTTTGAGCTCCGCTTTTAGGCTGGCGATGATCTCTTGGTAGGCAGGATCTTCATAGCGGTTGTGAAGTTCGTGCGGATCATTTTGTAGATCATAAAACTCCCAGGCTACCGGAGCGACGTCTTTGACGGGTTCATATTGCTTCCACCAATAGTATTTCTGACCTTCTTCCTCAGATTTGTGGTGGGCGCTGTAATACATGATTAGTTTGTAGCGATCGGTTCTGATGCCAAAATGAGCGGGCACTTCGTGATGGATCATGTGCATCCAATGGCGATAATAGGTAGCGGTGCTCCAATCAGTTTCAGCTTTGCCAGCCAAGGTATTGGCAAAGCTATGGCCTTGCATATAGCTAGGCGTTTTTCCCCCGGCCAAGGCCAGCATGGTTGGCGCATAATCAGAGTTATTGACCAGCAAATCACTCACTGTTCCGGCTTCTATGCCTTTGGGATAATGGACAATGAAAGGCATACGCATGGATTCTTCGTACATCCAGCGCTTGTCTTGATAATCATGCTCTCCGAGCATCATGCCTTGATCGCCGGTATAGATGATCACGGTATTTTCCCATAAGCCTTCTTCTTTGAGGTAGGCAAATAGACGGCCCAAATTATCGTCCACTCCTTTTACACAGCGGAGGTAACGCTTGAGATATTCCTGATAAGAAAGGTGAGTCGCCTCAGCAGCATCATAATCTTCAAGCCCATAAAACTTGACGTAATTACGGCGAAAGTGGCGATTAGAGACAGAAGTGCCGACGTATTGCGCAAGGCTATCATTGCGGCCTCGGGTCGCTTCAGAGCCAAAATAGGGTTGATTGTAAAGACTAGCCGGCTCGGGAATTTCGACATCTGCGAGATAGGATTCATAACGTGGTGCAAATTCAAAATCATCATGCGGGGCCTTATAATGATGCATCAAAAAGAAAGGCTGCTCTTTGTCCAAACTTTTTAGGTAATCAAGGCTCAAGTCTGTGATTATATCTGAAGAATGCCCTTCATACTGCACAAAATTATTGGGCCATTGACCTTCCCCTTTGGTGCGGAGCTTGGGATCAAAGTAGTCTCCTTGACCCGAAAGCACTTGGTAATAATCAAAAGCAACAGGTTCATTTTTCAGATGCCACTTACCAATAATCGCGGTGCTATAGCCAAGCTTTTTCATCTCCATGGGGAGATACTGTCGTTCTACCGGTAATTCGTCATCGAGGTCAAGTACCCCATTGGTTTGGGGATATTGGCCTGTGATGATGGTAGCACGACTCGGCGTACAAATCGAATTGGTACAAAAAGCCCGTTCAAAACGCATGCCTCCTGCTGCCAATTGATCAAGATTGGGCGTAGGATTGAGTGCTGCCAGACGACTGCCATAGGCTCCAATGGCTTGAGTCGTATGATCATCTGACATGATGAAGATGATGTTAGGCTTTTGGTTTTGTCCCTTTAGGTTTACGGCTGCGCCGAACGCTAGTACCCCTAAGCATAAGCCTAGCTTAAAGTAGTAGTTGAGTAGTATTTTAGTGTAGTCCATAGAGCTGTTTATTGCAGCATGATTTTCTGGGAATAGCGTCCCTTGTTTCCTACAATCTGTAGCATATAAATTCCGCTTGCAAAAGCGCTGGTATCAATTTTTGCGATAGGTCCTTGACTTTGGGCGGTGTGTATCAAACTGCCTTGCAAGTCAAAAAGACTGATTTCCAATGGCCCCTGGGTATAAGCCTCGATATTGATAAAACCATCATTACTTGGGTTAGGGTACACTTTTACGGCTAGCTGCTTAACCTCTTCCACAACAGTGGTGGGGGTACTTAGCTCCCAATCGGGCCCTGCGACCCAAGCTACTCCTCCTCGCTCATAGGCACCCACATCCGGACTAGCGCCTACATAGCCATCAGTATAGCCCGCAATCACTCTGCCCGCATCAATGGCCGAAGAATTTGCCTTGGGCATATAATTGCTAGCAGCCATGTCTTCAAAAGGATTCGAATTGAGACTAAGAGCTACATTATTTTGCTCGTCAGAGGCGTGGAAAGTGGGTTCGTTGGAAAGCGTATTGTAGAGCTGCACATTGGTGAAGGTATACCCATTGACCCAACGTCCCATAGCAGCGCTGCGATTTCCATCGTTGCTCCACAGGGTGTTGTTGTACATCAAAAGGTTTTTACCCGCCCAATTAATCTGTATACAGGTCCATTCCAGATTCCAAAGCACATTGTGATCGACGATCACATCTTCGGTCGAATTGTCGAGATAGATACCCGTGCCTTTGTAGCTTTCAAAATGTTCGTTGCGCGAAGCGATATCATGTATCCAGTTGTGGTGAATACGGGTATTGTTGTACTGCCCACAGCAAAAGTAAATGCCGCCACAATCATCATTGATCAAGTTGGTATGATGGATATCGTTGTAGCCGCAATCACTACCGCTACCGCCCCCTCTAATCGCATCGCGGCCTGCACTGAAGATTTCATTGCGGGTGAGATCATTCTTTCCTCGCAGCTCTACCGGAGCAGCATAACTACCCAGATAATTGAAGTGCCCGATGAAATTATTGTCCACTACATTATCATTGCCTTTGAGTACGATGCCATTGGCAGCGCCCCATTGGATATTGTTATGCTCAATGAGGTTGCCTGTCGAGTTGTCATCTAGTTCGATGCTGGCATCGCCTACGAAGGCAGCTGAAGTAGAAGCGATGGTATGATTGCCATACAAGATCTCACAATTGCGTACTGTACAATCCTGAGCGCCTTTTAAGCGGATATTAGCGCCTGTAATGACCAGACTATCCAAAACGATCTGTGATCTATTGGTCAAATTGAAGGCCTGAGTCCTACGACGCACTAGTACCCCCATAGTGGAAGGATCCACATCATCTGGCGCCCAGAAATATAGCTTCTTGGAAAAAGACTCTAAAAACCACTCTCCTGGAGCATCCAAGGCCGCCAGAGAGTTCATCAAAAAGAATTCGCCCCCATTAGCTGGGCTATGGCTGCCCCCATACTGCCAATCGCTAGAAAGGGTAGGATAAGAAATCTGCCCTGCGCTGGCAGCGGTGATTTTCTTGCGCCAGGAAGTCCAGCGGCTCTTGCCAACAAAGTAAACTACGCCTCCCATTTGCCACGGAATGTCCGGAATATCAGGGTGTGAAAGCGTAGTATTGGTACCTGTAATTTTGATCGCCTCTAGGTCAAAAGGATCAAAATTGGTCTTATTGGGCCAACGAGCTAGATTCATCATCTTACCGTCAAAAAGTACTTGGTTTTGATCCCCTAGATTCCAAGTGAGCTGAGCCTCATAAATATTGCTATTGGGCTGTTGGGTCCAAGTATCGACTCTGTCATAACCCGTGATCTCCACTCTGGCATCTTTGGCCGCTTTAAAGACCAACTCATCAGCGAGGGGAGTTATGCGTTCCGCGTAGCGGCCCTCCCCGATAATACAGCTATCTCCTGCTGCCATACTATCCGCGGCTTTTTGGATCGTCAAAAAAGGCGCAGCAGCCGTACCGGCATTATTGTCATCGCCAGATTTGGCGACATAGTAGGTAGTACCAAAGACCATTGGTAATTGCCACAATAGGACAGCAAACAAGAAGCAGAGTCTCATGATCATAACTTAGGGTTTTGACCTAAAATAAGGGCTATCTAGCAGCTAGTCATTATAGGAAATCATATCTAGTAGGGAAATCAACACGAGTGCTAGGCCTTAGTGGCTCTCGACTATCGTTCCGCCAAAAAATCCTCCAACAAATAACTATAGGTATAGGATTGGGAGTCTATCACTGCTTGAAGCTTATCCTTAAGTAAATCACTAAGGGGACCTTCTTCCAAAGCCTTGAGATAGAGTTTTAACTGGTTGCGCGTCATCGCAGGAATATAGTCCACCAAGGACTCGACTAGCTCAGGAGGAGTATATACCAAATGCTGCAAAAGCAAGGTCTGAGTTTGGATATCTAGATCGACAAATGATTCAAAAAGTGAAATTCCTAAGGTATCCTCAGCAAACCAATGATCAGGCATTTTTTTGATCAAATAAGTCCGCTGCAAGGGGCTCGACTTTAGAAATATCTCCTGAACGCGAGTCCATTCCTGCTTGAGCGCAAGGCTATCCATTTGCCTGAGGGCGTAATACTGATAGGGCAGATAGTCGGCATAGAGGAAGTCAGACATAGAATAGACCGCTTCGATACGATTATGCATGCTATCAGCAATGGCCCCATGTACCAAATGCCAAAGTGTGTAGCAGGAATACAGCGCTCCCTTGACGACTGATTGACCGATTTCGCGTTTTGTAGCACCAGAGACGGCATCTAATTCGACGCCATTGAAAGTTACCTTCTCGACTTTTGCTGGCTTGGCATCAAACAAATCCGAAAGCTTCTTGCGAGCCAAAATCGAGTGCTTATTGAGCAAAAGCCGATGCAGTTTTTGATAATCCTCAGAGGTAAATAATTCGTGATCGTACTTAGTCAAAAGCTCCGCTTCAATCACTCCAAAACCCACATAGTTGCCCAAGAGGTCCCAATAAACATTGACAAAGAGTGGCTTACAACTGCCATCAATGCAGACGGGTGTGTTGATGTAGGCGAAGTAAAAAAGGGGCTTAGACAGCGAATCTGAGTACAATTTAAGTTGATGGAGCATGCTAGAGTCTTAGCCTGACCAAGTACATAT
>CAZHOC010000039.1:0-3966 GCA_964534295.1 uncultured Bacteroidia bacterium
CCCCTGATAAACAATTCGCTGCCTCAAGACTTGATTTATCATAGCTAATCTGACGGCAGATAATTTTTCCTTACACAAATCAAATCGAAGCTTATTATCTTGCCGTGATTTTAGCCCCCAGAAAAAATTAATTCATGTCTAAGCAAACTCCTCTCCATCATATCCACGAAGGCCTCGGTGCCAAGCTCATTCCTTTTGCTGGCTACGATATGCCCGTCAGATACAGCAGCGACAAAAAGGAACATATCGCCGTTCGCGAAAGCGCTGGTATCTTCGACGTTTCGCATATGGGAGAGTTTATCGTTCGGGGACCCAAAGCCCTAGAGCTCATTCAAAAAGTAACCTCCAACGATGCCTCCAAACTTGTAGAAGGAAAGGCTCAATATAGCTGCTTACCTCGCCCTGAAGGCGGGATCGTAGATGACCTGATTGTCTACCATATTCGCGACGATCAATATATGCTGGTCGTCAATGCCTCCAACATCCAAAAGGATTGGGAATGGATCACTTCTCACAATACTATGGGTGCAGAAATCATCGACGTTTCTGAAAAAACCAGCCTCCTAGCCGTTTCTGGGCCTAATGCCGAGAAGGTATTGCAAAAATTGACAGATTTTGATCTCTCTCAGCTCAAGACCTACGAATGCTGGAAAGGCACTTTCAATGGCGCAGAGAAATCCTTGATTGCGACCACAGGCTACACTGGCGAACGTACTTTTGAGGTCTTTTTGTGGAGTCAGCATGCAGAGCGTATCTGGCATGATATCATCGACGCAGGGCAGGAGTTTGGCTTGATTCCAACTGGTCTGGGTGCCCGTGATACTCTCCGCCTTGAAATGGGTTATATGCTCTACGGCAACGATATCAACGATACTACCTCTACCTTAGAAGCTGGCCTCGGCTGGATCACCAAAATGAAGAAAGGTGATTTCGTCGGTCGTGATTTCCTCGCCAAGCAAAAAGAAGAAGGCATCAAGCGTAAGCTCGTCGGCTTCAAATTGGCAGGACGCGGTATTCCGCGCAGCGGTTACAAAATTGCTGTCGATGGGCAAGAAGTAGGTAGCGTAACTTCTGGTTCTATCAGTCCGATGATGGGTTATGGCATCGGTATGGGTTATGTCCCAGTGGAGCATGCTACCGTGGGAGGAAGCCTCGATATCATGATCCGCGACAAGGCCGTCCCAGCCGAGATTGTCAAGACGCCTTTTTTAAAGCGCTAAGGAAGAGATAAACCAAATAGTAGTGCCGGATGTGAGCTAGGATCACATTCGGCATTTTTTTTCCGCTACGCGGAACGATTGGCTTGTGTTACAGCATGCCTACCGCAGCTACTGACCGTTGCACGATTCATTTCGAACGAGCCTGCTAGGGCGAGGAGAAATCTCCTAGGTCTCAATTACAATTCAGTGATAGGAGATTTCTCGTCGGCCAGTGGCCTCTGTCGAAATGATTCGAGGGTGGTTTAGCGACAAGGCACTGCCTTGTCGCGTGCTAGATCCAAGCGTTCCGCGAAGCGGCAACCCTCACCGAAGCCCCTATCAAGCATTAGAATTTTATTAATACGACTAACAAATTCGTGTTAAAGCCAGTCTTGATACTAAAGTCTAGCTACCATGAAAAAAACAATACTCAGTATTTGCCTACTGGGGCTATTCCTTAGTCTCAGCGCTCAAGACAAAGTTTTTCGCCATAACCTCTCCATCAATTTTGCGAGCTCCTTTCGCAATATTGGGGTTGTTACGCCTATAGAACCGCCCTCTCAGTTCGTATTCCCTGGCTTAGAGTACCGCTACGAATACAGCGAACGACTCTCGATGCGAGCGGGTCTGGACTATCTTCCATTGACTAGCTACGAATTGACAAACACGAATTCAACTGCTTTTGGACGATACAGTGCGCGAGGCCTTCATCTAACGAGTGGGCTACAGTATCGATTTTGGGGAGATAAATTTTCCAAAGATTTTCGAGCCTATGCCTTCGCAGATCTCATGTTAGGTCGACAATTGGTAGAAACTATGGCAAGCTTGGAAACCTTTAACGGGCTTATCGAACAGCATACAGAATGGCTTGTCGTGCATGCGTCCTTTTCCTGGGGATTGGGTATCGAATATCTTCCGATCGACCGCTTGGTGTTACGAGCGGAATTTGCCCTCGGACTTGGCATAAACCGCAACCAACTTATCGATCGCATGGAGGATGATACAACGGAATTGGGATTTTTCCCTCAAGCGGATGAAACACGCCTCTTACTTCATACCAGCCCCTTAACGGAACTTTCAATTGGCTGGCGCTTTTAGCAGCGCTAAGCAAATTGCTGCTTACCAAGCACGATAAAGATTCACAAAGTAAGGGTCAACTTCCTGCTCAAGTCGATCGAGAAATTCTTGTTCAGTCCATTTCTCAGCGTAGGATTCATCGTACTTTTTGAGAAAATCATTTAGTGGCTTCAATGTCGCATTACCGAGTGAGTCAATCGCTTGGGCCGCGGCTTTGGTTAGTCGCATTTGATAGAATCCATAATTTTCTGGCGGCATTTCGTAATAATGCCTATCAAATTCTGCTAAGCTATTATAAGGCAAGTCTGGCGGAGGATTTTCGACGAGGAAATCTACTAGGGCCGTTATGTAGTCTAACTCGTCCTCCTTTCTTGTCTGGTAATAGGCGTACAAACCCATATTTGCATGTAGCTCCTCCAACCATCTACTACAAGAATATCCCTCCTGATTAAAGGGATCCTGAAAGCTATGGGTCAATTCATGCACGATGAGCTTATCAAAGAAAAGATCTAGGTCAAATTCAGAGGCTTCATTTTGATATAGAGAAATGATTTCAGCCCGCGCTTCTTCTGGAAAGGAAGAGATCAGCGCCTCATAGTTCATACTCAGAGGATTTTTACCTGCTCCCACAATGAGATTACCCTTATAATATTCCGGCATACCTACGACTGGAGAATAAGCATTTCTCTCCCAATCATCAGGCGCCACCACCAACAGGCAAAAAGCATCCTTCTCCCCCATAAAAGCGGATAAAAAGTTGTAGGCATCATCCACTAACACAGACTGCTGATCCGCCTCTTCCTTTACTCCTTCGCAATACAGGGTTTTAAATGGGTAGGGAGAGTCTAAACTTTGCAAGCCTAGGTGGATAGAGTCGTCTACCAGCACGCTCTTTTCTTCCTCTGTGCACCCAAAGAGGAGGAACAAACTGATCAGAAAAATGAATCTGTTCATATCTTTTTGCTTCTGACTTTTGGTATTTACTGCTTCGCAGAACGCTTATCTCATTCCCAGATCTGCGTCTCTTTGCAGGGATGACGTTTTGTCGGGCGCTTTCGCATAAAATTCCTTCAGATCATATTGGGATATGAGCTGGTATTTGTAGGCCTTGCAAACGGATTATGGCAAGCCATCGGTGATCAAACCATCAACCCCAAGCTTTTTGCAATAAGCCACATCATCTGGCTCATTGACGGTAAAAACATAGACCTTTTTGCCTTGGGCGTGAATCCGGTTGACCAAGCGAGGACTCAGGCCTTTGAGCCAGACATTGATGCCGCTGACGCCTTCGTCGAAGGTGCTCCCATCACTCCATTGCCACTTCCGATCGACATGCCCCGGCACGATCGCTAAATCATAAACAATCAGCTTCTGAACCTCCTGTTCAGGCGCTTTTTTGCGAATATCGCGTACCATGGAGGCGTCGAAAGTATGGATCTCACACCAGTTCTGGCCATTGAAACGCGTTATCTCTGCCAATACACTATCCACCAAGCCAGGGTAAACCTCGCCCTCATCATCCCACTTCAATTCTATGAGCAATTTGCTTTTGCCTTGCACCATCGCCATGACCTCGGTCAAGGTGGGGATGCGTTCGCCGATGTAGGCGTCCCCAAACCAACTACCCGCGTCTAGTTTACGAAGCTCAAATAGGCTCATCTCCTTAACCTCACCTGCACCATTGGTCGTA
>CAZHOC010000039.1:3976-14300 GCA_964534295.1 uncultured Bacteroidia bacterium
CAAAGTCGGGTCATGAATTACTACAGGTACCTGATCTCGACTCATGTGCACATCAAACTCGATCATATCCGCCTTCTTTTCAAGGGCCAATTTGATCGCGCTCAGGGTATTTTCCGGGGCTTCTGAAGACCAGCCTCGATGCGCAATAATCAGCGGAGAATCATTGGGTGAATCTGGGGCTAACAAATCCCAATTGTAGATTTTAACCAAGCTGATGAGCAATATCAACACCAACAGCAGCCTTAGCCAGCCGCGTTTCCAAAACGGTTTTTTTGCCATAATTGGAATATCCGTTTCTTCAGCCAAAATCTCAAATCTGGCATCGTTCCCGTATGATCCACATTGATGATAGATGGGAATTTCAATATCTTAGGTTTTATCGCTCAATTCCTCTTTTCGCTCCTTTCAGGGAGCAGGGATGATTCACACAAAATGGCTACTATGAGACTCTTGTTCGCAGGCGGACTGATATTGATTTTGCTGCTAGGCCAAGCCTGTCAAGAAAAGGGTGCTGAAAAAATCAATTTCAATACCCAAATTCGTCCTATCCTCAATGAAAAATGCCTCGGTTGCCACGGAGGAGTCAAACAAAATGGTGGTCTGGGTCTTCGCTTTAGGGACGAAGCCTTGCGGGAAGCCGAATCAGGTTTGGCGGCCATCATCCCCGGCGATGCCGAGGCTAGCGAACTAATCATCCGCATTCGCCATAGCGATCCCGAATTACGCATGCCGCTAGAACAGGATCCGCTTACCGAAGAGGAAACCCAACTCCTCGTCCAATGGATCAACGAAGGCGCCGAATGGGAAACGCATTGGGCTTTTATACCGCCAAAAGTAGATGAGGCCAAAGCATCTCTCGCCTCTCCTATCGACGCCTACATCGGCGAACGCTTAGACGAGGAGGGCCTCAGCCCTGCCGAGAAAGCAGATAGACAAACCCTCATCAGACGCCTCTCTCTCGACCTGATCGGCTTACCGCCAAGTCCAGCAGAGATCGATGCTTTTGTCAACAACACTGATCCCCAGGCTTATGAAGAGCTGGTGGATCGTCTTTTGGCCTCTTCCCACTTCGGGGAACGCTGGGCCTCTATGTGGCTAGATCTAGCCCGATATGCAGACTCTCAAGGCTACCAAAAAGATCGCTTTCGCTCCATGTGGCGCTATCGTGATTGGGTGATCAATGCCTTCAATGCCGATATGCCCTTTGATCAATTTACCATCGAGCAATTGGCCGGAGACCTACTCCCTAATCCGACTCCCGATCAGATGATCGCGACGGCTTTTCACCGTAATACCATGAGCAATGACGAAGGCGGCACGGACGATGAAGAGTTTCGCGTTACAGCCGTCATCGATCGCGTCAATACCACCATGGAGGTCTGGCAGGGCATGACCATCGGCTGTGTGCAATGCCACCATCATCCTTATGATCCCTTGGAGCATGACGAGTTTTACAAAGTATACGCCTTCTTCAATACCAGCCAGGATCGCGACCTGTCTAGCGATTTTCCTCGCCTCAAAGACTGGGTCAGCGAGCAAGAGCAGGCGGAGATCAGCGAGTGGATGGCCGAGGACAATACGCCCATCATGCGGGAACAAAGTCCAGAAGAAAAACGGACTACTCGCGTCTTCGAGCGCGGCAATTGGCTAGTCCATGGGGATACGGTACTGCCGGGCACGCCAGTCGCGATTGGAGAGCTTGGTTCGCAATACAGCCAAAATCGCCTCGGTATGGCTCAATGGCTCATGAGTCCAGACAATCCGCTTACTAGCCGCGTGATTGCCAATAGGATTTGGGAACAAGTATTTGGACGAGGCATCGTAGCGACTTTAGAAGATTTTGGCACCCAGGGCGAACGCCCCTCTCATCCTGAATTGCTCGACTATCTCGCTCTTGGCTTACAAGACAAACATCAGTGGCGGATCAAATCTTTTCTCAAGGAGATAGTGATGTCCGCTACCTATCAGCAAAACTCTAATGTATCGCCCGAGCTCAAAGAGCGCGATCCTTATAATGCTTTGCTGGCTAGAGGGCCAAGAGTAAGACTTTCGGCGGAGCAAATTCGCGATCAGGCCTTAGCTGTAAGTGGTCTGCTGAGTCGCAAACAACTCGGCCCTAGTGTGATGCCACCTCAACCAGAAGGCACCTGGCAAGTAATCCGAAATGTACTCCGCTGGATTCCCAGCGAGGGGGAAGATCGTTACCGCAGGGGGCTCTATACTTTTTGGCGGCGCTCTAGTCCCTATCCATCCATGCTGACCTTTGATGCGCCCAGCCGCGAGTTTTGTGTCAGTCGCCGGATTCGGACCAATACACCTCTGCAAGCTTTGGTTACCCTCAATGATTCGGCCTACTTTGAAGCAGCCATCGGCCTTGCCGAACGCATGAATCGAGAGGGCGGAGCCGAAGTCGAGTCCCAGCTAGCTTTAGGCTATGAATTAGCCGTTTGTCGGGAGGCAGAAAGCCAAGAATTATCATTACTGTTAGATTTTTAGCAGCAAGCGCTAGCATACTATCAGCATTCTCCCGCAGAAATTGACAACTTACTTCCGGACCGTAAGGACAAAACTGTTGCCTTAGCCGCGCTCGTCAATGTCGCCAATGTCATCCTCAATTTGGATGAAGTAATTACCAAGATCTAAATCCAAGCGTTCCATGAAATGGTATAAAGAAGTTGACCAACGCCATCGCCTCTATCAGACTCGGAGACATTTTCTCCGCAATAGTGCTTTGGGGCTAGCAGGCATGTGGATGGGTGGATTAACAGCCTGCTCAAATCCTACGGAAGAGCAAGCGATCAATCCTGTCTTAGCCAAGGCTGCACAATTTGCACCTAGTGCCAAACGGGTGATCTACCTTCATATGGCAGGAGCGCCTTCGCAATTGGAGCTGTTTGATTATAAACCTGACTTGGCCAAGCTAGATGGTTTGGAGTGTCCGCCATCTTTGCTGGAGGGTAAGCGATTTGCCTTTATCCAAGGGGTGCCCACTATGCTAGGCCCACGCTTCAAATTTGGGCAGTATGGAGAATCACGCTCCTGGGTTTCGGAACTATTTCCTCACTTTCAGGGCGTGGTAGATGAGGTGGCTTTTCTCAAGGCCATGCACACCGACGAGTTTAATCATGCGCCAGCCCAGTTTTTTGCCCATACTGGCAGCCCACGACAAGGTCGTCCCAGTATGGGTTCTTGGGTTACATATGGCCTTGGCTCTGAAAATGAAAATTTACCGGGGTTTTGCGTTTTGATTTCCGGTCAATCCGCGCCCAGCGCAGGAAAAAGTGTTTGGGGGTCAGGCTTTTTGCCATCGGTATATCAAGGCGTACAGCTACGCTCTCAGGGCGATCCGGTGCAAAGCATCAAAGATCCAGACGGCATCTCCCGCGACCTCCGCAAAGCCGCCATCGAGACCATCAACGCCATCAACAAAGCCCAGCACGAAGAGGTGGGCGATCCCGAGACCTTAGCGAGGATTTCTCAATACGAACTGGCCTTTCGCATGCAGATGACAGTGCCGGAGGCCATGGATATTTCGCTGGAGCCGGACTATATCCATCAGATGTATGGGACGCGGCCGGGGCAAACCTCCTTTGCCAACAACTGTCTTTTGGCCCGCCGCCTTGCGGAACGCGGCGTCCGTTTTATTCAATTGTATCATCGCGGTTGGGATTCACATGGCAGTAATGCCTTTGAATCCTTGCATCATGGCTTTTTGGAGCGCTGCAAAGAGGTAGATCAACCTATGACTGCCTTACTCAAAGATCTTAAGCAAAGAGGATTGCTCGAAGATACATTGGTAGTTTGGGGCGGAGAGTTTGGTCGGACGCCTATGCGTGAAAATCGCGGCGGTAAATTTGCGCCTTTTGACGGGCGGGACCATCATAAAGAAGCCTTTACCATGTGGTTGGCAGGCGGGGGCATCAAACCCGGCATTACTTATGGAGAAACGGATGAGATTGGCTATTCGGGCATCAAAGACCGCATCCATATCCACGATTTACAGGCAACAATCCTTCATGCCATGGGCATGGATCACGAAAAACTCACTTATCGCTTTCAGGGCCGTGACTTTAGGTTGACGGACTTGTATGGCAAGGTGGTGAAAGATATCTTAGTGTAAGCTACTACTACAATGAATACTACTCCGGATTTTGTTCTCTTTCTCGGTCGTTTTCATCCGCTATTGGTGCACTTGCCGATTGGTATGCTGCTGCTAGCAGGGGTGATGGAGTTTATGGGCCGTAAGGAAAAATACAAAGCCCTTAAAGGCGCTACTTCATTTGTCTTATTGATCAGTGCCATTGGCGCCATTGGGGCGGCCTTTTTGGGATGGTTGCTCTCACAGGGTGGGGGATATGATGAAGACTTATTGTTTTGGCACAAATGGCAAGGCATCGGCCTAGCGGTTTTTGCTACCCTAGCCTGGCTCGTCAAGGCGCAGCCTAAGAAGTTGAAGATCCCGGCTGTACTCAGCAAAGCTTATACGCCTCTATTGATATTGGCGATTTTCATGCTCGGACTCGCAGGGCACAATGGCGGTTCTCTCACCCATGGTGAGGATTATCTCTTTCAATATGCACCACAACCCGTTCGTTCAATCGCTGGTTTACCGCCCAAAGCCGAAAAACGTCCTCCTATCACTGATATTCAAGAAGCGCAGCTTTACGCTGATCTCGTCCAGCCTATGCTCGAGCAACGCTGTGTAAGTTGCCACCGCGCTGGTAAGAAAAAAGGCGACCTTCGCATGGATACGCCCGAGCAGCTGCTCAAAGGAGGAGAAGAAGGCCCAGCTTTCGTAGCGGGTAATGCAGAAGAAAGTAACCTCTTCATCCGCGTTAACCTGCCCGAAGATGATGAAGAGCATATGCCGCCAGAAGGCAAAAAACCCTTGTCTGAAAAACAAATTGAACTTTTAGGTTGGTGGATTGATGCCGGAGCGCCTACCGACACTACAACAGTCGCTCAACTCGAAATCCCCGATTATATCAAGCCAGTCCTCGCTGCTTTTGGCGAAGGTTCTTTGGATGACGATCCGACGGCGCCACAAGGGATATTTGCGGAGCCAGTGGCCGAACCTGCTGCTGATGCATTGGGCGAGCTCGCCGCCGAAGGTGTTTTGGTGATGCCGGTCTCACAACAAACCAATTATCTGCGGGTCAAAGTCAATCAGGACACGACGCCTTTTGCCAATGTTCAGATGCAGTTATTGCTTCCATTGGCCGATCAGATCACCTGGTTGGACTTGCGCTATGCTACGCCAACGGACTATTCGGTCCTCGCGCAACTCAAAAATCTCACTGAACTCCATCTCGAACAAAGCCCTATCAAGGATGCCGACCTTCAGCATCTCGCGGGTCTTGAACGCCTCGAATACCTCAATCTTTATGGCACCGAAATCACCAATGCAGGCATAGAGACTATCAAAGCCTTGCCAGCCTTGAAAGTCGTCTACCTCTGGCAATCCAAAGTGGATAAGGCGGGCGTGGCAGCATTGCGGGAAGCCAAACCCGAACTCGAAATCAATATGGGCTGGGAAGATGATGTGGCGGAGCCCGTGAGTGCAGATTGATTGGGAGGACTTCTTCGCAGAACGCTAATTCGGATTATGATATTTTACCATATGTAGGGGCGCAAGATTTTGCGCCCCTACCGGAAAATCATTTCGACAGAGGCCGCTGGCCGACGAGAAATCTCCTTGACTTCATGATGCAATTGCAATTGAGCGATAGGAGATTTCTCGTCGGCTTTTCAGCCTCTGTTGAAGTGAAAGCTGGGGTGGTTTAGCGACAAGGCAGTGCCTTGTCGCGTGCTGGAGATAAGCGTTCCGCGCAGCGGCAATAAAAAAATATCACCCCCAGATGTAATGATCTGCTAACCATCGCCACTAAACCCATAGAAAGCAGATGAATGAGCAGCGATTTCTACGAAATATCGATTGCGCCTTTTGCTGGGATCATCATCAAAATCTGTAGGGCCTACACTGATAATCAGGCGGATTTTGAAGATTACTACCAGGAGGTGTGCCTCCAAATTTGGCGGAGCAAAGACAGCTATAATGGCAAGTCAGCTTGGGCTACTTGGGTCTATCGGGTGGCCCTCAATGTATGTTTGACTTTGATCAAAAAACGCAAGGAGATACCACAAGATCCCGCTGAGCAGCCTGCTAAGCAAGAAGCCTCAGTCGAAAATCAAGCCTTTGCCAACGAAAGTCTCAACCAGCTTTATGCGGCTATCCGCCAGCTCTCCGAGATCGATAGAGCCGTGATACTGCTTTACCTAGAGGAGAAATCTTATCAAGAAATCGCGACCGTCATCGGCGGGAATGCCAATAGTATTGGCGTTCGGATTAGTCGAATCAAAACACGTCTAAAGAAATTATTGCATGGACAATTCAATTGAAAATATCTGGAAAGAGGGATTTTTACAGGACGATGCCCTCGTAGCTCCTAAGCTTAATGACCTTTACAATCAAAAGTCGCAGCACTTTGTCGAGCGTTTTACCCGCATGTATCGCAACAATCGGATTGCCATCCTGATTGGTGCCTCGGTCATCTTGATCGCTTCGATTTTATTAGGTAGCCCGATCAGTGGAGCCATTTTGTTCGGGATGTTTATGGGACTCAACTATTTTAGTCGGCAGCAAGCCAAGGTATTGGAAGCCATCCCTAAGGGTCGTACGAGCTATCAATACCTCAAGGAAATGCACGGCAGTATCGAGCGCATTTTGCAGTCTTATGTCTCTATCTATCGTTGGTTTTACCCGACCCTCTTGCTGGTTTTCTTCTGGGGGATGTGGGAGGTGAGCATTGGCGATTTTAGCTTTAAGGACAGCGTTCTAGAGGCTTTGCCCGACGCGAGTTTGTTGTTTGGTATTCCAGTCTTGCCCTTGACTTTTGTGCTCGCCTTTTGCCTTGCATTTGGGATTTTTGCGGAGCCCTTGTTTAGAGGAGACGTGAGACTGGTCTATGGTCCGGTGCTGGATAAGCTGGAAGAGTTGATTGGGGATATGGAAGGGCTTAATGCTTAGCTCTTTTTCGCAAAAAGGGCAGTAATCCCGTACAGTTGTCGGGACGGCACGCGCATTGACTCTTCCTTCTCTTCGAACGAAGCCGCAGGCTGAGGCGAAGTCTCCTGTCGCCCGATTGTAAAACGGAGGGCAAGTCCCGATTTTCATCGGGAGTCGGCCCGCTCCTCGGGCCTCTGTCGAAATGAAAGGAGAGGTAGGTTCTGGCTGCGACAAGGCAGTGCCTTGTCGCGTACTAGGGAAAATCGTTCTGCGAAGCAGCAAAACAGAAATAACAAAAAAAAGCGTCTCCCTGTAGGAAACGCTTTTTTCATGATCCTTCTGAAAATTTATATTTCAAGAGAAAAACATCAGCCTTTTTCGTGGCCGCCAAACAGCATATAAACGATTGGTCCTAGGAAAGGCATGAAAAACACACCCGCCGACCAAAGCAGCTTGCTTAGCGTTTCTAGATTGTTGCGCTGCCAGATATTGACTAGCACGCCAATCGTGATTAGGAACCAGAGAATCTTAATAGCAGACCAAAAAATTGCAACTAACATATCTTTTTTAAGATGGAGCACGGAGTAGATAGTAGTAAGACTTCTCCATTCCGTCTCTGTACTAAATACTTTCTACTTCGCACCAATTGAATACACCTAAATATACGGAAATAGGGCATTTGAGTTAGCTGCCTTCGGCAAACGTCAGGTCCATAACGACAGACGTCATCCTATGATCTGCAACTTGGCGTATTTGAGCAACAAAACGCGCTGTCCTTTGCCTTTGAAAAAGACCGTAGCCTTCTTGCCGGGCCCTGCGCCTTCTACTTGCAGCACTTTGCCTTTGCCAAACTTTTGGTGCTCTACTTGCAAGCCAGCCACGATATCAGCCGGGTCAGCCGCTTTAAAGTTTGACTTTTGAGTGAGCGGACGGCGAGTAGCACTGCTCATAGGGGTGAGCTTGGAGGTATCTCTCTTCTGAGGCCGCTCCACCGCGGAACGCCTAGGTGCAAAAGCGCCCCAATTGTCGCTGGCGCCTTTATCTTTGGGACGGGCCAAAAAGCGATCGTCTATTTCATCCAAAAAACGGCTCGGTTCGTTGAACTGGATCTGTCCAAAGCGATAGCGGCTTTTGGCGTGGCTCAGGGTAATGCGTTTTTCCGCGCGGGTGACGGCTACATAAAAGAGGCGGCGTTCCTCTTCGAGGTCTGCTCTGGTCTCCATAGCCATACCGGAAGGGAAAATATTTTCTTCCATCCCTACCAAAAAGACGGACTTAAACTCCAAGCCTTTGGCAGAGTGGACGGTCATCAAGGTTACGTAGTCCTCAACCTCTGAATCCGCATCTGCATCCGTAAAGAGAGAGATATCCGCCAAAAAACTCTCCAAGCCCGGATCATCGATATCCGGGTCTTCGGTAAAGGCTTGGGCGGCGTTGAGAAGTTCCTGTACGTTTTCCCAACGATCTAAGGTCTCAGGATTGCCATGCAAGGCTTTAAGGATACCGGACTCTTTGGCGATATGAGAAGCCGCTTCGTGCGCGTCTACATTTTTAGAGACTACCCCAAAGCTCTTGATCATGGTCGTAAAGGCCTTGATCTTATTTACGACTCGAGCATTGAGGCCACTCTTATCGATCGCGTTGAGAGACTCCCAAAAAGTCAGGTTCATTTGATCTCCAAAGATGGCGATGCGTTGCAAGGAAGTACTGCCGATCCCACGGGTCGGATAATTGATAACCCGCTGCAAGGCAGTTTCGTCCTGCGGATTGATGGCCAAACGTAGATAAGCGATTACGTCTTTGACCTCTTTTCGCTGGTAGAAAGACAATCCGCCAAAAACACGATAAGTTATCCCTACTCTCCGCAGCTCATCCTCCATGGCCCGCGACTGGGCATTGGTGCGATACAGAATGGCAAAATCACTATTAAAAAAGTTGTTGACCTGCTTCTGCTCACGCAGCAGATTGCTAACGCGTTTAGCTTCGTCTTGTTCGCTGGTAGCTTCTAGCACCGTGATCAAATCGCCTTCTTCGTTGGCAGTAAATACCTTTTTCGGGATTTGATCTTTGTTGCGTTTGATGATGGCATTAGCGGCCTCAACAATGTTTTTGGTAGAGCGATAATTTTGCTCCAGCTTATAGAGTTGTACCTCGGGATAGTCTTTTTGAAAGTTGAGGATGTTGGCAATGTTCGCTCCGCGGAACGCATAAATCGATTGAGCGTCATCGCCCACCACGGTGATATTTTGGTGGGCCGCGGCCAGCATCTTACAAATGGTGTACTGAGCGTGGTTGGTATCCTGATACTCATCTACCAAAATGTATTTGAAGCGATGCTGATATTTATAAAGGATATCTGGATGCGACTTAAACAAAAGAATCGGCTTGATCAGCAGATCATCAAAGTCCATCGCATTGGCTTTGTAGAGACGCTGCTCGTAGATCTGATAAATTTTGGCCACCTTTTTATTGAAGTCGTCCTGTGCAAATTCGAGATACTGCTTGGGGCTGATTAATTGGTTTTTGGCCGAAGAAATGCCGTTTCTGATCACTTTAGGCTTATAAACCTTGTCATCGAGATTCATCTCTTTGAGCAAAGTCTTGACCATTTTGAGCGAGTCATCTGAGTCGTAGATGGTGTAGGAACTCGTATAGCCAATCCGCTCCGCCTCGATCCGCAGGATCTTCGAAAAGATAGAGTGAAAAGTCCCCATTACCACACTCTTACCATCCGGCCCGATCTGCTGCGAGATACGTTCTTTCATCTCCTTGGCCGCCTTATTAGTAAAGGTCAGCGACAAAATCTCCTGCGGGTAGGCGAGAGCTTGATCAAGGATATAAGCAATCCTAAAAGTCAGCACCCGTGTCTTACCTGAGCCTGCTCCCGCGATCACCATTTGCGGCCCATTGGGATGCGTCACCGCTTCGAGCTGTTGCGGATTGAGGAGATTGGGGAGATCGTCAATAAAGGCCATAGGCTTGGGGAGTCAATTTTTGGGCACTGCGCTTTGAAGCAAAGGCAAGGCCACTCATTAAAATACAAAGTTAGCAAATGCAGATCGATTCCGCTGCGCGGAACGCCCGTTCATTTTACTAAAAAAATTACCAAGGCTAAATTAATGAGAATCAAGCAGCTTTGGAAGGGGATTTTTTATATTAGTCTGTTGCCATGCGACTTAGCCCTTAATTGACCTACATTTTGTAGAATAAGAATCTAGGAAGGCCAAGCGTTCTGCGAAGCAGCAATCCCACCCAAATCACCGTCTTCTTTATACAACTGCGCAACCTTCATAGGGGCCTCCCCATCCACAATTGTCT
>CAZHOC010000040.1:0-13805 GCA_964534295.1 uncultured Bacteroidia bacterium
TTGAACCAATTGGGATTACCTGTATTAAGGTCGACATGCAAAACGAAGCCTCTAGAATCAGCCCCACTGCTATAAGAATTGGTGTTGCCGACACAGGCAATCCCTCCAGCCCCATCGTGCACGAGTTGGACCCCAAATTCACTTTCGACGCCACCATATTGCCGTTGCCAATTGATCCCGCCATTGAGGTCGAGGGAAATCATCAAAATGTCAAAATTCCCCTCTCCGTAGGATAAGGTAGTGCCAGAAATCAAATAAGCTTGAGGCAATCCATTAGAGCGAACTTCTTCAACAGAATAGCCAAACTCACCACTCCCCCCTTGGAAGGTTTGATGCCAAAGGATATTGCCGGAGCCATTGGTTTTGATGACGATAAGGTCTTCGCCTGTGTTCGAATTGATGATATTACCTGTTAGTAGATAGCCACCATCCAAGGTGACGATAGCGTGAAAAAGCCATAGTCCATCCCCAAAGTTATAGGTCTTCATAAACTCCAAGTCCCCACAGGGATCAAGTCGCAGCATAAAACCCTCGCTTTCGACGCCATTCCACTTTACCCCACACATGACCACCCCGCCGTTTGGCGTTTCAACCATACTTCGAACATCCATAGGGTCATTGTCGGGGATACTACGTTGAAAGGGGATCTGGGCCTTCAGGAAAAGAGGACCAATAAATAAAGCCAGACAAAGCAGTCTAAATATCGCCGTAGGAGTAGGATGCATGCGAGTAGCCTTCTGATAAACTAACGGAAAAGACTGAGGGATCCGCTGCTTTGGGTATCAATAAATCCCTCTCCATCCCAGCATCGATAATGGACCCAGTAATAATACACGCCCTCTGGCAAAGCTTTGCCGCGGAATTGTCCTTCCCAACGAGCTGCGACATTTTGGGTTTCGAATAAGGGACGTCCCCAACGGTCTACTATGCCCCATTTAACGGCTTCCACCCCGGGGCTAAAATCTATCCACCATTGGTCATTGATCCCATCTCCATTAGGAGTAAATACATTGGGTATGCGCTCCGTGCAATCACAGTTTTGCATCATGACTTCGAAATCATCGCTAATTTCATAGCATTGGGTCAAAATATTTAGGCTATAAGTTCCCGCTTCATTAACCGTGAATGAGCGTTCGGCGGAGCCGTCTTGCCAAATATAATCGGCCTCAGCAAAGTCATAAGTCAATACCAAGGGTGCGCCCTCACAAACTAAGGTATCAAAGCCAAAATCTTCGGCGGGCTTGTCAGGATAGCCCACTACGATCTGATCAGTACGACTACAGTAAGGGCTAATAACCGTCAGCGCATAAGTCCCAGCCTGATCGATATATCTAAAGTTTTCTTTGGAGCCGTTTTCCCATTCGTAGCTGAGGTTCGCCTCCGGCGGAACGCTTAAAATCCATGCCTCATCTGGGCACATCAAGGTATCTGGACCTAGGCTAAATTCAGGAGGGAGTTCTTTGTGTAGGTAAATACTATCCTTGAGCTGGCAACCCTTGCTATCGGTAAGCTCTACCCAAAACCAACCAGAATCCTGCACCGAAACCGTGGGATTGGTACTCGTATCAAACCATTCAAATCCCGTCAGTACTAACTGCGAATTGAGACTCAACTCAACTGATTCGCCTTGACAAAAAGTATCCTTAGCTGCAGTGATATAGCTTTCATCGGCCTGAAAGTCGCAAGGACTAACGATCACCTCGTCAATGAAATAATAGGTGCTACTAAACAAAGAATCCCAAACACCGCCCGTTTTGATAGTAGTATTAGGATCATCCAGAAAGTTACCAATGGTAGCAAAGCGCTCGCCTCCTTTTGCTTTATAGGTCCCTTTTATGGTTCGCCAATTGCTATAATTATTGAGAAATTGCCCTTGTCGATTGGCAACGGCTGGCGTATAAGGCAAGACATCTGAGGAGCCAACAGTATCTGTCAGGGCAAGTCCTAAATCATCGCTATAAAACTCCGCGGATTCACCGGCCGAGACCTGAAAACTCACATAATACCATTGCCCAGTATCCAGAGTTTGCGTGAGCTCCACCGAAAGATATTCCCGATAGTTTTCCCAAGATCCATCGTCACTTTGAAAGTAAGTCCGAATGCCAGCATATCCATTGCCCAGCACTGGATACTGATCGCCCCAGCGATTGAGCGGCACTCCGGCCTGGCCTAGTCCGGCACATAAATGAGCAAAATCTACCGTCTTCCCATTGGGAGAAAACCAAGGGGCTGCAAAAGCAATTTGACCGCGAGTATTGGGACAGGTAGTGTAGGCATCAAATTCCGGATTGGGAACTAGATTTTGACCTTGGAGGAGACAGGGAATAAAGGCCAGTAGTACTAGTAGCAGGCTTTTTTGCATGGTGTACTATAAGGTACAAAATATAGAGATTATTGTTTATGTCTCTGCTCTAGATTTTGAGGGTACCCAGTAAAAAGCAGGCCTACCAAGGGTTTTGAAGATCTTCTGGTCGGTATAAATGGTCGCGTTCATGCCAGAGGCTATCTGTCTTTGGGCGGCGAAGTTGTAAAGGATCTTTGCGAAAAAGCCGTACCAATAAAGCTATGGGAGTAAGCAGGAAGTAGAAGATAATTCCCAAAAGTATGCGGCTATTGAGCCAACCCAGGCCTTCAGCTAACTTCATCCAGCCACGGTGGATCAAAGTGGCTAGGCGCGTACTCAAGAGGGCAATGAGCCCGATTCCGATTCCTAACAGTAAAATCCATTCCACCCGCCAAATAAGGAAGGCGATGACACTGGCCAAGACCAATACCAAAATGGTTTTCCAAACTTGAATCGCTTCCTTTTTCAAAATAGGGTGTAAATAAACGGAGCCACAGCCGAACCTCCTCCAAAGACTACCAAAACGCCGATCAACAATAGTACGACCAGTATGGGCGCCAACCACCATTTTTTGCGCTCCATGAAAAAGTGGAAGATATCTCTGAGAAAGTCCATGCCCTTAAATTAGAAGCTGTCTGCGTGGGAGGCAAGGTATGGAGCAAGCTTTTCGGCAATAATCTTACTTACGGCCTCACTGCCAGCATTATTAAAGTGGATGGCGTCATAAAAGTAGGCCGAGCGCTTGGGTAATAAATCTGCCAGATCAATCAATAACCAATCGTTCTGCGCAGCAGTTTCCCGTAAAACCTGATTATAGGCTTCTAGCCGCATCCAATAAGAAGCGCCATTCATGTCTTGCCACTCAATGCTGGCCAAATTCACGCCTGTGTCAGGATCAATGCCCTCACCTAATAAAGTCGGTTGGGTAGCGAACACGGGTCTCACTCCATATGCAACACAACTATCTCCGATGGCTTGTAAACGTTTTTGATAATTGGTCAAGGTGGTAGAATCTCCAGCAATGATTTGGGCCACAGCCATGGAGTCCGTTTCACGATGACTAAGCTGAGTAATATCTAAGTATTGATGGTCAAGGTCTAGTTTTTTCGCCTTCGCCGAACGCTGAATATTGAGCACTAAGTTGGCAATCTCACTATGATATAGAATGCGTTTCCAAGCAGGCAGATTATCCTTAAGTTGCGCCTTGTCAAACTGATCTAAATCCTTGCGGCCCACCTCATTTGCCCCTACCAAAAACAGCACCATATCTGGCTTCAATGGCAATACATAATCACTCAACAAAAGTTGATGGCCAAAGGTACTGTGTCCGTCCAGGCCCGCATTATTAACCCACATAGAAGGAAATTGAGGTTTTAACTTCTCCCCAAGTAGAGCAGGCCAATCTTGATCATCCGCCAATAAAAAGCATTCGGTAGTGCTGCCGCCAATAGTGATGAGACTCAAAGATTCCTCCCAATATCCAGGTACAGCTGGGCCCCGAAAACCTAAAGCATTTTTGCGATGGATCACTACGCTATCAAGTCCCACATTGGAGGGATTTTCTAATTGGTAAAGACGATTATGGGGCAAGACGATCTTATCTCCCTTAATCCGGCTCGGGATCGGTTGCGCCCAACGCAAAAACAGCTCAAGCAAGCCCAAAGCTATGATACAGCCGACTGCCAAAACCGTGAGATTGCCGAGGAATTTCTTCATATCAGGATTTCCGAAAGAGGTAAGGGCCGATCACTAAGATATCCATTTCTGTCTGTTGGAAACAGTGCCACGCATCCTCAGGCGTACAAACAATGGGTTCCCCACGCACATTAAAGCTGGTATTGATTAAGACTGGGCATCCCGTCTCCTCTTCAAATGCTTGCAACAAAGCATAGAAGTGAGGATGCAATTCCTGACTCACCGTTTGAATCCTCGCCGAGTAATCTACATGGGTAATGGCCGGTAAAGAGGAGCGTTTTTGCTGTAGCTTTTGCTTGATATTTTGTTTTTCATCCCTGCGGGCGACGCTTGTCCTTATTGCCTCTTGGACCAGATGTACTCGCAGCATATAAGGAGAGGGAGCGGTACCAGCGAAGTAGTCCTGCCTACGCTCCTCCAAAACTGCAGGGGCAAAAGGGCGAAAAGATTCGCGAAACTTGATCTTGAGATTGAGGGTGGATTGCATCTCCAACTTGCGTGGATCGGCGATTATGGACCGACTACCAAGGGCTCTAGGGCCAAACTCCATGCGACCTTGCATCCAACCGACAACTTTGCCTTGATCGATTTCTTTAGCTAAGCTGTGGCATAGTTCGGCGAAGTCGGCAAAATACTCCGCACCTACCTTTTGCTTGCGCATGAGATTTTGGATAGACTCCTGTCCAAACTCCGGTCCGAGAAGCGCTCCTTGCATAAAGTTATCCTGCGGAGAACGCTCAGCCTGAAAATGGATGTGATGAGCTGCTAAAGCCGCTCCTAGCGCCCCGCCGGCATCTCCTGCAGCTGGCTGGATAAAGATTTGATCAAAGATTTCTTCGGCTTCCAGTTTCCCATTGGCGACGCTATTTAGAGCCACTCCACCAGCTAGGCATAAATTAGGGAGACCGGTCAAGCGCTTGGCTTCTGCCGCCAATTTGAGGACGATTTCCTCCGTTACTTGCTGGATGGCTAGGGCTAAATTGCAATGTGCCTGTTCTATATCGCTCTCTAATTCACGCTTCTTGATCCCAAAGAGCTTTTCCCAAGGCTTTTGATAGATCATGCGTAAACCCGTAGCATAACGAAAGTATTTGGGATTGAGCCAAACTGAGCCGTCTTTTTTCAGCTCGATAAGCTCCGTTTTGATGATTTCTTTATAGCGATTGGTTTCCTCATCCTCAGGATCCCCATATGGTGCCATACCCATGAGTTTGTATTCACCATTGTTGACTCTAAAGCCCAAAAAATAAGTGAAGGCAGAATACAGCAATCCAACAGAATGCGGGAACTTCATCTCCTTTAAAATCCGGATGTCCTTGCCATTACCATGTGAGATGGTAGCGGTAGCCCATTCCCCTACTCCATCAATAGTTAAGATAGCTGCCTCTTGAAAGGGAGAAGCGTAAAAGGAACTGGCTGCATGAGAGAGATGATGTTCCGGGAAGAGAAGCGGTGGTAATTTGAGCTTTGGCTGATCCGCAATTTCACGAATCGCCTTTTTGATTTCTTGCTTAAGAAATAGCTTTTCTCGCAGCCAAACCGGAATAGCAGAGATGAAGGAAACGATGCCTTTTGGCGCGAAAGCATAATAAGTTTCAAGCAGTCTCTCAAGTTTCAAGAAGGGCTTATCGTAAAACACAATCGCATCTAAGTCTTCGACCTTAAGTCCCTCTTGATCAAGGCAATAGCGGATTGCAGCTTCAGGAAAACTTGCATCGTGCTTTTTTCGACTAAATCGCTCCTCTTGCGCCGCGGCCATCAGCTGCCCATCAACTAGCAATGCTGCTGCAGAATCATGATAGTAGGCAGATATGCCGAGGATCTTCATATCTATAAGTCGGAGGGAGTACTGGACTCAGAAGAGACTAATTCAGGTTCTTTTTCAGGCTCTGGTACCGTTACTGGACTAGCATGCAATTCGGCTAAGTCGATAGCTGCATTTAGCTCAAATCCAATCAACAGCATGATAGATAAGTAATTGAACCAGACGATCAATAAGATGATCGTACTAATACTACCATAAATAGCGTTGAAGGTCGAATCAGAAAATCTTTGCACAAAGAAATCTAGACCTATCATCGCAAATAGAATCAAAACCCCGGCTGTGATAGCACCCGGGGAGAAGAAGTTCCACCGCTTTTTGGTAGCAGGGGCGATATAATAGATGGTAGAGATGGCGAGAAAAATCGTCAATAAGGTCAAAAGATACCTCAGAGTTTGGAGGAGAAATAAGTTAATGCTTTCACTTAGAAAGCCATTTTCCCACATCCAGTCTAGGAATTCACGCCCGATTATCAGCAAGGAAGCTGATACGATCACCAAAACCCCCAGGGTCAAAAAGATCATCAGGGCGGTGCCATATAGTTCAAAGAAGTTGCGATTCTTGAAGGTGTCTTCATTTTTGGTAAAGGCTTTCATCATCGCCAATACCCCTCTAATCGCCCCCCAAATGGAAAGCAAGATCATTAAAACAACCAGCCAAGTATCTGAGCTCCGGCCACTTAAATAAGCGCTCACCGCTTGCTCTACTGCCTCTATGCCTTGGTTCGGTACTACATTGGCTAATAATTCGATTATCCTCGCCTCCAGATCCACAATCGGTATCTGAGGGATAAAAAGAAAAATCAGAAATAAGGTAGAGAAAAGGGAAATGAAGAAGTTATAGGCCATCGCGGCTGACATAAGCGTGAACTTACTGTCTGTCATGCCGGTATAGAAAAATCGCAAAACATCGTAGAGGCTAAGGCCTTTGAAACCGGGCAATTTGATATGACGAAGCACCACCATAGTTCTTCGCCAAAACCTTTTCCCCTTATCAATAAGTTTTCGCATAGCCTCAAATACAGATCAAAATTTAATCCTTTTTCCACTGTCGTTCAACTGCTTCTTTGATGAAAGCAGGGATACGAACAGGAACAAGCCTCTCTCGATGAAAGAACGCGAGCTTGACCATCCCGGTTACAAGTAACTCGTCGGCTTCATTAAAAATCTCGTATTCTGTGAGGAAACTACTACGAGGCATTTCTGGAACGCAGGTGCGAATCCGGAGGAGATCATCATACCTTCCAGGGCGATGATATTTGACATTTAGGTTGGCGACGGGTAGAAAATATCCGTTTTCTTCAATTGCCTTGTAGCTGAGCCCCAAGACATTGCGAATCAGTTCTACCCGTCCCACCTCAAAATATTCGGCATACTTCCCATAATACACATAGCCCATTTGGTCCGTTTCACCATATCGAACCCGAACAAATGTATCATGCTGAAGCATACTATTCTACGTTAAAATCTGGATCAATATTCGCCTTCCAGGCTAGCATGCCTCCAGTAAGGTTACGCACCTTAGTAAAGCCTTGCTGCGCGAGAAACTGCGTTGCACGACCACTTCTACCGCCTGAACGGCAGATCATTACAACTTCCTGATCTCTCATTTCTTCGATATCCTGAATTTTGTAGGGAAGGGTTCCAAGGGAGATTTTTTGCACCCCATCAAGGTGTTGCATCTCCCATTCGTGCGGCTCTCTCACATCAATCATAAGGGGAGCATCGCCTTGATCGATCCTTTCTTTGAGTTCCTGTACACTAATGTCCATAAGTAAATTAAGTTGTGGTTTTTGCTTTGCTTTGTTTCCAAAGATAGAAGTATATGCTAAACGTTAAAACGGAAATGCATAATGTCTCCATCTTCGACAACATATTCTTTGCCTTCAACACTGAGTTTTCCAGCTTCTTTCACTGATTGTTCGGAACCATATTCCATCAAGTCATTGTATTTCATGACCTCTGCCCGAATAAAGCCCTTTTCAAAATCAGTATGGATAACTCCTGCAGCTTGGGGTGCTTTAGTACCATTGTGGATAGTCCAAGCTCTTACTTCCTTTTCACCTGCTGTAAAGTAAGTTTCCAAACCAAGGAGATTATATGCTTCTCTTACCAATACATTAAGGCCGGGTTCTTCCAGCCCCACGCTTTCTAGTAGTTCGTTAATCTCTTCTTCCTCCTCAAATTCCATTACCTGCTCTTCAAAGCCTGCCGAAATTACGATCATGCCAGCCCCTTCATCTTTAATCGCCTCTTTGACCTGAGCGACATACTCATTGCCTTCACCATTGGGTAAGCTGTCCTCATCGATGTTACAGACATACATGACTTTTTTAGCCGTCAGAAGTCCCAATTCGGCGACTATAGAGAAGTCTTCCGGACTGGCATCCATGTTGCGGATGTTGTTCCCTTGTTCGACGAAGTCGATGAAACCCTTAATGATCTCCACCTGACGGGTAGCTTCCTTATTGCCTCCTTTAGTCATTTTCTTGGTGCGCTCTAGTTTGCGCTCCAATAATTCGAGATCCTTAAGTTGCAGCTCCGTTTCGATGATTTCTTTATCACGGACCGGATCAACTGAATTTTCGACGTGAATGATATTATCGTTTTTGAAGCAGCGCAAAACATGCAAAATCGCTTCGCACTCACGAATATTGCCCAAAAACTGATTGCCGAGCCCTTCTCCCTTACTGGCTCCCTTGACGAGACCAGCAATATCTACGATTTGTACAACCGCAGGAACTGTTTGCTTAGGTTGGATGAGTTTGGTAATCGAATCAAGTCGAGGATCCGGAACTGGTACCATACCCACATTAGGTTCAATGGTACAGAATGGATAATTGGCCGCCTCAGCCTTGGCCGAGGAAAGGGTATTGAAGAGAGTGGATTTGCCTACGTTGGGAAGGCCTACGATACCACATTTAAAGCCCATGTATGTTGATTTATTTCTAGTTCAAAATTGAGCCTGCAAATATAAGCACAATGAGGGAATAAAGTAACCCATAAAAGTAAAGCGTAAGGGAAGAGAGTTTTAGGCGACTCATTGGACAAAAAGATGAAGACTTCCCTCAAAAAAATTTCCTTAGGATTTTTGTCATTATCGCTGCTTGCATTGGCTTGTTTGGTATTAAGCATGCTAAATCCGCAATGGTTTTACGAGTATAGAACAGAAAGGGGCAATTTTACCATTCTCCACGAGCAAGCGTTCCCCGCAGGGGTAGACTCCATCCTAAACCAAGCCCATCTGATCGTCCAAAACTCTCCCCACTACCTCCCTGATTATCAAATTACTATTTGCATGGACGACGGGAGCTCATTTCCTCGCTGGATAGAAAAACTCAAAAAAGGCCGGGCAGTCTCCTATGCTCATATCGTTGTCATGCAACAAGCCTTTGATTATGATAAAGGTGTTTCAGACTTTGATGGCCACCTTTGGGATTTGACAGAACTCTATGCCCATGAAATCACCCATTGCTATCAATTCAAACTGGCGGGCTTTGCGACCCTTTGGTTACCGATGTGGAAAATAGAAGGATATGCTGAGTATAACAGTCGGCGAGTGCTAGGTCCGTTTTCTCTCCGAGAACGCTACGCTCTATTGCTCGAATCGCGGCAAGGTCCCAAGGCAGCTTTTCGTTGGGCTGCTACCGAAAATGGATATGGAAGTCCCGAATCTTATCTGGAAGCATTGGTTTACGTGCAATATCTGATTGAGGAAGAAAACTGGACTTATCCGCAAATTTTGGAGAGTGAGATAGACGCTAACACGCTGGAAGCCAAGTTGAAAGCTTGGTACGAAAAGAGCTAATAGGAAATTTTGGATTCTCTAAAAAACTGGTTATCATTGCCTTAACAACGTTAGGAACTACACACCCCAATGGAAGACCAGATCAAACAGGCGATCAGGGCTCGTCGCGAAAAAGAAAAAGCCTCGCAAACTAATGCTATTCTAAGAGCCGCCCGCAAGATTGCTGTGGAAGAGGGTTGGACCAAGGTCTCTATTCGCAAAATCTCCAAAGAAATCGCATACACTCCTCCCGTCATATACGAGCATTTTAAAAATAAGGAGGCCATATTGATCGAGCTAGAAAGCATTGGCTTCCGCAAATTAAAATTTGAATTAGAAGAAGTTAGAGTAGCGGTCAAAGATCCTAAGGACCAATTAGAAGCCTTGAGTCTTTGCGTATGGGACTGGGCCTTCAAAAATGCTGAGGTTTATCAGGTAATGTTTAACCTCCAAGGCATCAAAAGTACTCCTCCTAGCCCTAACTCACTCAAAGAAAGCGCTCAAAGTACGCTAGAAACCCTCAAGTCCCTCCACTTATTTAGCACCGAAACAGATTCTCATCTTTTGAATTGGTGGGCTTTAGTCCACGGTTATATTTCCTTGGTGATGAGTGGACAGTTGCCTGGTAAGCGAGAACAAACGCGTAGAGAACTACAGAAGGCTATCAAACTATTTGCCCAAAACTTGAGCGGTTAAGTTTCTCCAATTACTCATTTGCTTCAAAGCTCACTTCGCAAGATTTCTACTTTGCTCGCGCATAGTGGGCTTCAATGCTATACCCTATCCAATAATTTTCATTTCTCTTGATCGAGCTCATTTTATTATTTCAAAGCCCCATAACACCGTAATAATTACTACCATATTAATATTCATGGCAATTTTTGCCACTTTTCAATTTTGCCTAAACCTTTTACTATTCCTTACGTTATCACACTGGAAACTTTGGAAATGGTTAAAGTTTCCATAGTTTTGCGCTCGATTTTTAGATCCTATATGGACGTACAAGAACGTATACTCACCCGTGCTAGCGAACTGTTTGGAAAATATGGCGTCAAAAGTGTCAGTATGGACGATTTGGCAGGAGAGCTGGGCATCTCCAAAAAGACCATTTATCAATATTTCTCCAACAAAGCTGAGCTCGTCCAAGCCTTTACGCAAGCCTTTTTTAACCACGAGGTCCTTGTAGCCAATCAACTAAATGAAAAGGCTGAAAATGCTGTTCAAGCCCTGATCCTTGCCATACGTCAAATGCAAGACGTATTCAAGGAAATTTCCCCTCGATTAATTTACGAAATTCAGAAATACTATCCTCAATCATGGTCATTGTTTGAGTCATTCAAACAAAACATCATGTACGCTTTGGTGTATCAAAATCTGGAGGAAGGAATAGCTCAAGGATATTACCGGAAAGACATTCATGTAGAAATCGTTGCGCGAATGCGAGTCAACCAAATGGAACTTGCCTTACGCCAGGAACTGTATCCTTACAAATCATTTAATCCGGCTGAAGTGCAACTAGAGCTCTTCAGAATGTATATGTACGGCATAGTAACCGAAAAGGGCCGTCAACACCTCCACAAGTATTTAGTTTCTCACCCAGAGGATGAGGAGCTTTTGCATATCAATAATCAGTAGTAGTCCACACATAATCATACTAGTCCTCCATGTTACGTTATCTCACCTTTCTTTGCATTAGCTGGTTGACTGTTTCGGTCAGCTTTGGGCAAGATCAAGTCCAGTATATGTCGCTGGAAGCTTGCCTTATCTATGCCAAAGAAAATAATCTTAACCTTAAGAACGCGAGATTCGACGAGTATATCGCCGCATCTTCCGTTAAAGAAGTAACTGCTCTGGGGATGCCTCAAATTAAGGCCTCTGCAGACATTAACTACTTCGTAGAACTCCCAACCCAAATTCTCCCGGGTTTTTTCAATTCTCAGCAAGGGGTTTTTGTCCAAGATGGACAACCATTTCTCGCGACTTTGATTGACCCAGAGACTATGGCTCCCATCGAAGGAGATCCGATTGAAGCACAATTTGGTTTCCCTTGGCAGTCTACGGTTGGCATCTCTGCTCAGCAATTAGTGGCAGATGGTACATTCTTTTTGGGCTTACAAGCCGCCAAGTCCTATGTGGATTTAGCAAAGCGAAACACCGCCCGTACCCAAGAGCAGTTGTCTTACGATGTCACCAAAGCTTATTATTCAGCTTTGATGGCTCAGGAACAGCTTAAACTATTAGACGCCAATCTCAATCGCCTAGAAAAGCTCTACAACGAAACCAAAGTCCTAAACGAGACGGGTTTTGTGGAGAAGATCGATGTTGATCGCCTGGAGATCACTTACACTAACTTGAGCTTGGAGCGGGAAAAGATCAAGCGCTTTGCTAGCCTAGGCCGCGATCTATTGAAGTTCCAAATGGGCATGCCTATCGGGACTGAGATCGCCCTCACTGAGCAAGTTTCACAACTGATTGATGAGCCAGAGCTAAACCCAATCAGTGAGTTCTCTCCTACCAAGCGGGCAGAATACGACCTAATCACTTCTCAAATCAACTTAGAGAATTATAACTATCGTCGTTTCAAAGTAGGTTACCTACCTAGTTTATATGCATTTGGTAGCTATCAGTACCAAGCGCAGAGAGACGAGTTTAACCTATTTTCAACTGACGAAAAATGGTTTCCTATTAGTGTTGTAGGCCTCCAGCTTAATGTTCCCATTTTCGATGGTTTAGCCGGTTACCAGCGCATGCAACAGTCTCAAATCAAGATCAAGCAATTGGAAAACCAGCGAATCCTTTTTGAACAGGCGGCTACTCTTGAAGCCCGCAAGGCTTCTAGCGATTTATGGAATGCTTACAATAATCTACAGGCCTACAAACGCAATGTTGAGCTCGCTCAAAAAGTATACAACGTCAGTCAAATCAAATACAAAGAAGGTGTTGGCTCTAGCCTGGAACTAAATGATGCGGAAACCACGCTTCAAGAAGTTGAGGCTAATTATCTCAGTGCTGTTTTTGAATATCTATTAGCTCAAACAGATCTCCGCAAAGCCTTGGGAGAATTTACAATAGTAGAGCCTGCTTCAATTGACGAATAATCCACACATCAGACACTTAATCACAATGCTAAAATATATTTCCATTCTAAGTCTTGCTATCCTCATGGTAGCCTGTGCTGAACAAGCGCCAAAGACCTTAGCCGATAAAAAAGCCGCTCTGGAAAAGAAGAAAACCGAGCTGGTAAAACTCAATCAAGAGATCGACGATCTTCAAGCCCAGATTGAGGCCGAAGACCCAGAGGCAAAAAACAAAATAAAGCGCATTCCAGTGGGTACCACTACCCTACAGGAAGTGAAGTTTGATCACTTTGTCAATGTGCAAGGAACTGTAGAGGCCAAGAACACGGTAAACGTTAGCCCGCAAAGCAGCGGTCGCATAACTCGCATTTATGTCCGTAAAGGTCAATCAGTTCGTCGTGGTCAGCTTTTGGCTCAGCTTGATACCTCTATCATGGCTAGCTCTTTAGCTGAGATCCGTACTCAATTGGACCTTGCTAACATCATGTTTGAAAAGCAGGAGCGTCTCTGGAAGCAAGAAATTGGTACTGAAGTGCAATATCTCACCGCCAAGAGCCAGGTAGAATCACTCGAACGCCGTATTGCTACTTTAAGAGAGCAAATGTCGCTCAGTCGCGTAACGAGTCCCATTAGCGGTACCGTTGAAGAGGTAATGCCTAAAGAAGGCGAAATCGCTATGCCTGGCATGCCAGCCTTCCGCATTGTCAATCCTACGGATCTTAGCTTAGTAGCCAATCTAGCTGAAAGCTATGTCCCATATGTCCGTAGAGGGGATTTGGTAAAGGTCAACTTCCCTAACATGGGCAAAAATTACGATGCCAAAGTAACCGTAGTGGGTCAGTCCATTGACCCATTGGCGAGAACTTTCTCAATTGAAATTAAGCTTCCCAATGACCCGATCCTTAAGGCCAATATGTTTGGCGAGATCTCTATTAATGATCGTAGCGAGGAAGACGCAATTGTAGTTCCACAGAACTTGATTCAAAAATCTGAAGTGGGACAGTTTGTCTTTGTAGCAAGCGAGTCTGAAGGACAGTGGAAAGCGGTTCGCAAAACGATCGAGACAGGCCTTAGCTATGAC
>CAZHOC010000040.1:13815-14235 GCA_964534295.1 uncultured Bacteroidia bacterium
GAAGTGATTATCGAAGATGGCCTAGCTGCTGGGGACAAATTGATTACGACCGGTTTTAAGGGTTTGAGCGATGGTCAGATCATCGAACTCAATTCTTCTGTGGCCGCAAACTAGTAGAGCTTAACAGCTCAGTACTGAACCCTGAATACTGATCAGATGAAAAAGAATAAATTCCGTGAGTTTTTCCTCTCTAGTTGGGCGATAGACAACCGGACCACCATATTCCTCCTAACAGCAGTAATTACGCTGTCAGGGATGTTATCCTACAAATTCTTGCCTAAGGAAAACTTCCCTGAAATCCAATGGCCTGTCATTTTGGTTTCTACTCCCTATCCGGGAACGGCAGCCAAGGACATTGAGAACCTCGTCAGCCGAAAGATTGAAAAAGAATTAAAGGGTATTGAAGGAGTAAAGGAAATC
>CAZHOC010000041.1:0-14191 GCA_964534295.1 uncultured Bacteroidia bacterium
AAGGCATTTATGTTTTCCCCTTTCTTTGACCAATCTGGTGGGGCAATCTTTCTCATCAACAGGATTGAATCTGGCAGTAATATATTGATCAATGATTGTCGCTTTGATGCCAATAAAATTCCTACTCCAGGTGGCGGGGCAGCGATATTTAACTACATGTTTAACAATGATTTTGGGCCCTCAGACCAAATGCGGTTTGAAATTAGAAGTTGTGATTTTTTAAATCATGGGGACATCAGCAATGGGGGAAGCACGGGAGGGGTGATAACACAGAATATTGGAGGTATTGGCTACACGATTGACGTAGATAGCTGTAATTTTGAAAATAATATAGCACAAGAAGGGGCTGGTTTTTACATGCTTTTTGGCGGAGTAACAGAAATTGAATTCAATCTTTCTGAATGTAATTTTATTGACAATCTCGCACAGCAAAAAGGAGGTGGAATCTCTATTGAATCAGGTTCGCCTTTCGCTCAATATGACCTTCAAGTCCAACTTGCAAATAATCGCTTCCGTGGCAATCAAGCTTCCGTAGGAGGAGCACTAAGTCAGTTTACGCTTGATAATTCAAGAGGGGATATCACCTATTTGTTTCGGGATAACTTTTACGATAATAATCAAGCCAGTGCTCAGGGCGGTGTATTAGCCTTTGATGTCGATAGTACCGATCTTCAAATTTCAATAGAAAGGGACAGCTTCCTCAACAACCAAGCTGATACCTTGGGCGGAGCCATATTTCACAGCAGATGTTGCACAGGCAGCTCGGGCTTTTTCATGGATAATTCCTATTTCTCCGGCAATAATGCCGCTTTGGGAGGAGCAATCGCTTTTGAAAGCGAATCCAATATCTTCGATATCATCAACCTCAATCAAAGCCATTTTCAAGCTAATCAAGCCGAAAAAGGCGCCGCGATCTATGCCCAAGGGATCAATAGCACTTTCCAACTCGAAAGCATCTTGATGCACGACAATGTCGCCAGCGATACGGCGGCGGGTCTATATCTCCGTAATGCAGGCATCCTCAATCTTGGGATCAAGAGTAGTACTTTCACACAAAATGACGCCCTTGGGGCAGGCGATGTGATCTCCCTCGCTCCTCCGCCCAACCAATTACTAACCTTCAATACCACCAACAGTATCTTTTGGGACAATGATACTGGGGAGGATATCCTCACCGAAGGCCTCGTGATTCCGACCTATTCATATTCCTTATTTGAGCAAACGGTACCCGGTAATGCCAACTTTAGTGAAGACCCTAACTTTTTAGATCCTAACAACGATAACTTTCAGTTGGACTGGGCCTCACCGCTCATCGATCAGGGCAATAATGCCGGAGCAGGCCTCATGTTCGACCTATTAGGCAATCCTCGTATCCAAGGCAGTGCTATAGACCTTGGCGCCTACGAATCCCCCTTCACTACTTCTTTAGAAACACCCACACAAGCACAACTTTCGTTCTTTCCCAATCCCTCTCAAGGGCAGATTTTTATTAGCCTATCTCAATTCTCTAGCTATGATGAGGTCTCAGTTAAACTTTATGATCCTTTGGGTAAGTTAGTCTATGAGGACCGCTTCGCGGAACGCTCAGACGAGGAGCTTGCCTTGGATTTTGGGAGGCTCAATGCCGGTCTCTTTTTGCTCACAGTGCAGATCGGCGAGCAAACCTACAGCCAAAACCTGATCATACATTAAGTTTTGCTCTCGCTCGGCTTACCCGCTAGGGTAGGCTGGGCAATGAGAGGGGGAACCCAACGCATATGCTTACTTTTTTCGTTTTACTCAAAAAGAGGGAACTTAAGCTCTCGAAAACACAAAATCTCTTAGGAGACTCAATCAGCAAACTCATGAATCCTTTCTGCTCTAGGCCGAGCATAGGCGCAATCGTAGTATTTTTCCTCTTATTTGGATATAGTGCCCAACTTCAAGCTCAGCATCATGAGTTTGGATTCACCACGATAAGACCTGATGCTGTTTCCCTAGATCTAAACGATCGGGTATTTGAACCTTCAATACGATATACTTTTTCCTATAAAAACCTCGGTATTAGGGCGCTTTACTCAAGGCGTAATACTAACCAACGCTTAGGTTCTGGAACGGCTTATCCTTCAAGTTCTAATAACAAAATTCACTATGCTGCGATAGGCCTACAGTATGCATTCCCCATCAAAAGGATGGAACTTTATGCTATCACGGACCTAGGCTACTCAGAACGTGATTACCAAGGCAGTTCAAGTGATGCTAAGTTAAGAAAGGGGAGTGCTTCCTGGGGAGAGATCTCTACGATAAGCCTACGTCCTGGAATAGGGTTTAAGTATCGAATCTTTAAGCAATTATATCTTGGTCTGGAATTTCAACAGCAGCTCAACTGGAATCACCGCATAGGCCGTTGGGAGAAATATTATTACGATCCTAACCCTTCTATTGGTCAGACCATTACTGATAGTCAGGATGTTGATGTTAAATACTTCAGCAATCTGTCGATGCTAAGCGGCTTGATCATCTCATGGCGCTTTTAAGCAATAGCGGCTAGTTTTGACTGTGTCTCAGCAATTTCCTCTTGCAGTGGTAGGTCTTGCCCCAAGCTCTCTAGCTTCAAAAGCAGGTTTTCTAAAAACTTTCGATAGGCTTCGCCTTCGGTCTGAAACGGGCGGTGTGATAGCCCTTGGCGTAATTTTTCCCAGCGTTTGAGGAGTGCTTGGGTTTTATCGCTAAAAAAACTCGCGCCAAAATGCTCCCATACATATTGCTCTCCCTGCTCGTTGGGGTGGAGGAGATCGTTTGCGTAATAGCGATAATCCCTCAGATCATCCATCAATAATTCAAAGGCGGGATAGTAATATACCTGCTCAAACTGCTCACTCAATTGATGGGCACTCAAACGCAAAACGGACTTGCTCACACTATTGAGCACCAGCGTATCCCGTTGGTGTCGCACTGGGCTGACTGTTAAAATTACGTTAAGCTTTGGCCGTAGATTTTTGAGTTCGGCGAGGAGCCGAGTATAGTCCAAAACGACCTCCTCTACACTCAGTAGCCGTTTTTGAAAATAGGCTGCCGGATATTTATGGCAGTTGGCGACCATTTTTCCTTCAGAAAGCGTCTCATATACCCAAGCGGTGCCTAGCGTTAGTAGCAGGCTATCCGTCTTGGCTAAGTGGGCCTTTAGGTTTGCGAGTTCTTTGTCTATACTGCTGCGCAGAACGCTTTCCTCTCTTTCTCTAAAACTTCCATGGAGATCGAAGCTGTGCCATAAGTTTAAGTGTTCCGCGAAGCGGATGTCGGGAGCTGACTCTAAACCTAAAGCCATGCGCAAGAGTTTACTCAAAGCCAAGGGATGATAAAAGATGCCCAGCGGATTGGAAAGGATGTCAAATTTGCCGTCTGCAAGGCGTTGACCGATACGTTCTGCGAAGCAAGAACCTAAACTCAAGATCTTTTTCTGATGGTCGAGCTGAAAAGGCGCAGGCTGTAAGGGTATCTCGGTGCGGAACTGCATGTTGATCAATATCGAACTTCCCCTACGGAATATCAACCCAGATACTGCCTAAGGTTCTTTCCAACTGGGCTTCAACATTTTACTTTACTAAGGCCTTTCTAATCTCTTTAGAAATCCTTAACACAAAAAACACGTATCTTTAAGCAATATGAAGTGGTCATCTACCTTAATTTTGGGCTTGATTATGCTGCCGAGCTGGTTGCTGGCACAAGATCAGCCTCGTCCCCAAAGGGTACAAGTCTATCAAATCTCGGGTATGGTTATCAGCAAGACCTCTATGGAGCCTGTGCCATACGCCCGTATTCGCATCAATCACTCCCGCAATGGAGCATTGAGTAATGCGGATGGATTTTATAGCCTGCCCGTTACGGAAGATGATACTTTGAACTTCTCGCATTTGGGCTTTCACAACAGTAGCCTGATTGTCAAGGACTATCTGGATAATTACCGAGGCAATAAGCAATACCTCTATACCATCAATTATATGCTGGAGGATTCCTTTACCTTGGATACGGTAATGATCTTTCCCTATGATACGCCGGAGGAGTTGCGTACTGCCGTCTTAAACCTTGATATCTACGACAATTCAGCCGAAGCCGCGGCCCGTCAAAATATGGACCCTGTTACCCTAGACGCCCTGATGAAATCTCTCCCAATCGACGGTGGAGAGCGGATTGCGGTAGCACGGCAGATGTATTATGACTACTACCAAAACCGCAACTTATTGCCTACGGCTGGTCTCGACCCCATCGCGATCACTCGCCTCCTGCAATACGTAGTCAATCGCTCCCAAAAGAAGAAAAACAAGGATCTCAATTATTGGGAAAACTAGGGATAAGGTTGAATGATTGAATTGTTGAATATTTGAATCAACAACTCAACAATTCATCCCCTCAACCCTTCTCCATCCAACCCTTTAGGACTTTCTGGGTACTTTGTGAGAAACACTCACATCGATTACCTATGAAAACTTATCTACTGCCGCTATTGATGGTGGCCCTGCTTAGTGCTTGTAAAAGCTATCAACCCTACACCGCTGCCAACGATGGGGTTAAGTATGATCAAGTAGCCAGAGCGGAGAGCGATCTTTCTCAAGCTTCTCCACAAGTGGAACGCAAAATCGTCAAGAATGCCACGATGAGATTGATCGTCTCTGATGTGGATACAGTGCGTACACAGGTCAGCGACTTGGCCCAAACTTATGGTGGCTACGTACAAAGAGGCGATCTCAACCAAATTACGCTGCGTATCGAAAGCCAATATCTCGACCAGGCAATGGCCCAAGTCGAATCCTGGGGTAAGGTGGATAGTCGCAGCATCCGCAGTCAAGATGTCACTGAGCAGTACTATGATCTTGATAGCCGCATCAAAAGCCTTGAAAAGACCCGTGATCGTTATCTCGCCTTATTAGAGCAAGCCGAAGGGGTGCAGGATATTCTTGCCGTGGAGCGCGAATTAGAACGCGTAACTCAAGAGCTGGAAGCATTGCAAGGCCGCTATAATCTTTTGGCGGATCAGGTGGCCTATTCGACCCTCACGGTCTACATACAGGAAAAAATCAAGCCTGGCCCCATCGGTTATGTTGGCCTTGGGCTCTATGAAGTAGTCAAGTGGTTGTTTGTTCGTAATTAGGAGCACCGCTTCGCGGAACGCTTAGCCCTCATTAAATGATTTATCGATTTGCAAAAATGTAGGGACGCAAAATTTTGCGTCCCTACGGATCGTAACGATTGGATACCCCAGAGACAAGCGTTCTGCGCAGTAGCCAAAAACTCAACAAATCAAAAAGTCAACAATTCCTTGTAACCTTTTGTGTCTGCAGTATTAAGAGGGTAAAGTTTCAAACCACTCTTGTCATGCAAACACGATTGTTTCTTCTCATAGTTTGGCCCATGATCGGGCTATTGGGTAGCAGCCTAGTCGCCCAAGATTTACAAATCCGTCCCGAGGATCACTTTTATCGTCGCAAGGTGATCAACCGCATTGACCTCAACGAAAAGGTCAATCAGCCTCTCATCCAGCGCGAAGCTGCGATCTATGGCGATCAAGGCAATATTCAAAAACAAGGCCTAGTCGGTTCCTTGTTGATGGGCTTAGAGCAAGGTCGCTTTGTGGCTTATCATCCGGATGATTTGAGTCGTCCGATGACTTACGAAGAAGTTTTGGCCAGAATCCAAGAGTTGGATTTCTCTGGTGAGGACGATGATGTCTGGGAAACGGATGATCTAAGTGGAGATGATGGATTTGTAGTAGAAGACGATTTTCCTGCCTTTGACGACCCTTTTGCTCCGACTACGAGCGAGGCTTCGTCTATCGATTATGCTGCCTTTGAATCTGTAATCCAGTTTGTGGAGGATCGCATCTTTGATAAGAATCGCGGTGAGATGGTTTATCGATACGATTATTTTCAATTGATCTGGACTGATCCAGGCGAGACGCTGCCGGAAAAGGAACTTTGTGTGTTTCGATATGCGGATGTCTCTGAGACCTTGGACGAAGTGGTGTGGATCAATCGTCATAATGATGCTGAGCGCAGATCGATTAAGGAGATTTTTGACCTGCGTTTATTTAATAGTTTCATCATCAATGTATCTGGCAGCGGTGTTACGAGTTTGCCGGAGGCGGAGCGCCGTCGTCAACAACTCGTAGAGTATGAGCACCATTTGTGGAACTATTAATAGAATAATGGAAGGGAGTAGTTTGAATGCTGGAATGGCCTCAGACATTAAGTAACATTCAAATAAGCATTCGTTCATCCCTTCTAAAATACTCTCTCTTATCAGGCAGCCGAGTTGGATTTAAGGAGAATCCACTCGGCTTTTTTCTTTATTACGGCCAGGGTTGAGCGTTCTGCGCAGCAGTAAAACTTGACTAAACGCCTCAGAAAAAAAATTATTGTAAACCCAACTTTCTCAGAATTGCGGTCAATAAACTGCGGATCGCCTACGTTTATTAATCGTCTATCACACCAAGACACCCCTTTTTTCGGTAGTACCCGCCTATGATACACGCTTACTCTGACCTTATACACAGCTCTACGCGAATAGCTCAATTAGCCAGATTAAGCAATGATGAAACGTATCTATCTGACCCTATTAACGGCGATCTTGCTCGTCGTAACTCTCCAGGCTCAGCCTCCAGTTCGCCCTGAAGATCACTTTTGGCGTAAGCGTGTGGTTAACCGCATTAGCTTAGTCGAAAAGGTCAACCGACCGCTAGTTTATCACGAATCCGGTTTTTACAATGGTAATCCTGCTTTTACGGAGCATGACGGGATCGTCGTATCCTTGATTGATGGCCTAAAGTATGGTAAGTACGTCGCCTACGATGGGGATGAGTGGACGCAGACCCTTTCTTATGAAGATGTGGTCAACCGTATCCGTGAGCATGAGCAATCGCTCGAAATGCCCGTCGAGGATGATTGGGGCGATGATTTGAGTACCAGTAGCGATTGGGACACACCGACAGAAGATGAAGACTCAGAATGGGGAACGGATAGTGATTGGGAAATCACGGCCGCCGAAGACGACTGGGCCACGCCTTTTGACGATGATGCCAAAACGAGTGAAGATCCATTTACGGTAGTTGATGAGGTCCAAACGGAAATAGATTTAGCGCCTTATGAAGAAGTGATTCACATGGTCGAAGACTGGATCTTTGATCGCAACACTTCCTCCATGGTATATCAAATAGACTTTTTTGAAGTGATTTGGACCGATCCCAGCGGCTTATTGCCTGAGAAGGTTCTCGCACGCTTCAAGTGGAAAGATGTAAAAGATCAGCTCTATGCTACGCAATGGAAGAATCGTTTTAATGATGCGAAGGCCCTTTCCATTGCTGAGGTTTTTGAGCTTCGCATCTTCCGAAGTATCCTGATCAATGTAGGCGGGGAGCCCATTCGCACCCTGCAAGAAGCCAAACGCCGTCGTGATGAGATGGTCGAGTTTGAGCACCACCTATGGTCTTATTAGCGCAAAACGCGTTGTGACGCGATAGATTGAAGTGGGCCGTCTGCAAGGCGGGCGGCCTTTTTTATTGTCTAATGCCGACACGGACGTTCAGCAAAGCGACACGAATCATAAAAAGTGATAGACCAAATGTGGATTGAGACGTATCTTAACTTAAGAGAAACCTTTAATCCATTTGTCTATGTCTATCAAGTACTTAAGCCTTTTTGGACTGGTCCTTTTATTAAGCGCCTGTGATCTCAAAACTCCGATAGAGCCCCTTTATGAGGCTTATATTGGTCGCTGGGATAGTGAAGTTTATGTCATCGAGATTTTGCCCAATGGTGGTGCCACCATTGATGTCAACACCCGATGGAATGAGTCTCGCATCGAAGGGACGGTAAGATTTAAGGAAGAAAAAATTGTCTTTGTAGGCTTGGATGAGGATGGAGGTCGCATCGGATTACGAATCGATCGTTCTCCCGCCCTCCAATACGACCCCGTACTAGGTGAAATCACGCAGATGACCCTCGAAGGAGTCGTATTGATCAAGCAGTGATCCGTACTTATTGAAAATCGGCATTTTGAGCCATCCCGGATATTCGGGATGGTTTTTTGTTTTTATTGTGTTGGTTTTCAGTAGGTTTCTATTGGGGGAGTTGAACGAACATAGTGAATTTATTATATTCAATATCCCAACCACAGACTATGAAAAACTCAGCTACTTTTTTGCTGTTTGGCCTTCTTTGCCTTTCCCTACAAGCGCAAAATCCGCAGACGAAGCGCACCAATTATACTTATGATTTTGGGACTGATAGCTATATCCTTAGCAGCGAATTCTTGATTGAGTATAATGAATTGGAGCAGCCAGTGTACAACACCTTCACTCGCTGGTATACCTGGCAGGACAGCTTGATAGTGGAAAAGCTATTTGACCAAAGCAGTACCTATCACCCTGATGGGAGTATTGCGAGCATCCTTAAGCGGGACTACGATGGGGATACACTACGCAGCGCTAATTATACCGAATATGATATTTATGGGAATCAAATCAAGGATTCTGCTTACTATCGGCAGTCCGAAGAAGTAGTCTATATCAATGTTGCTCGATCCTTATTGGTCTATGATGATGAGGGGCGCTATGTACAGCGACAAGAGCAAATTTGGTCCAATGATCAACCTCAGTGGTTTAACTCCTCTTATCGCAAATATGAATACAATAGTAATGGCTGTTTGGTAAAAACTTGGTCAGGCGTCAATGCGGCTGAAATCTACAATCGAACTACCAATACTTATACCGATGATTGTACGCCTTTGAGCACCTTCAGTGAACGCTGGGACTTCAATTCTTTTCAATGGGTCAACTCCTCTCAATTTACCTGGGAATATACTGCGGGACCAGACAGCTCCCGGGAAGAACGCTTATCTCAAAATTGGGATGTGGCTCAAGGCAACTGGGTGACTGAATCCGAGTCTGAAATCGTATTTGATGGGGAAGGGCGACGAATCCGAACTTTTTCTAAGGATAAAAATGGTCGCCAAACGAGGACTTCTGATGTGTATAATGTGGCTGGCGAAAATATCTATTCCGTTTCTAGCACTCGTCCTTTTTCAACCGCTACTTGGGCCAATAATTATGAATATGAGCTACTGGAATCAAGCGAGTTAAGAACAAAGTACTCTAACAAATTTGGGTGGGATACTCTCCGCAACGCCTATCGCTATTATGCCGTGAATATTGAGGAGGTCGATGAGCAAGGCCGTCCTACTTTAGATACCCGCATCGATTCCTCTTGGAATGGGACAGAGTATATCCGCAAGTTTTCAGATTGGAGAAACGCCTATGAAAACTATTGTGATGGACTCACTCATCGTCAAATTACTAAGCGTGGAGAGGAGGGACTTAGCCCGCAGCCCGTCAGTAGGACCGATTTTAGCTATCTCTACAAAGCGGATTGTGAAAGCTTTGGAGAGGAGTTTAGTATGATGCTTGCCCCCAATCCAGCCTCAGACTTTATGATCCTTGAGAGTGATTTGCTGCAAAGTGCAGAGGTGAAGGTGCAGATCATCGATCATATGGGGCGGACTATTTTTTCAGACGCCCCTGGCGAACGCCAGAGTCGCTACTATGTTCCGATTCAATCTTTGCAAAAAGGCACTTACTTCCTTCGACTAGTAAGTCCTTCACAAAGTATGAGCAAGAGCTTTGTAAAATATTAATCCAGCATACCTATGAAATCTAAACTACTACTGCTAATCCTCAGCTTTGGAATTGGGCAGGGCCTTTGGGCCCAAAATCCCATGACCCATCGCACTCAGTATTACTATGATTTTGGCACTGATAGTTATTTGCTCAGTAGTGAGCAAAGCTATGAATACAATCAGGCCGAGGAACTTATTTTCCAGCGCTACGCTACCTGGCAAGAAGATAGAAGCTTTCCCAATATCACTTACCAAACTGCATACACTTATCATGAAGACGGTACGGTAGCCACGAGAGATTCTCGAACCTACCGGATAGATACCCTAAGAAATGGCTACTGGTCACAATATGACCTAAAGGGAAAAGTAGTTCAAGATTCTAGCTTCTACCTCAATGATGAGGGGGAGATGGAGTATTATGGGACGCGTTTTACTTATACCTATGATGCCCAAGGACGCTTGAGAGAAGAACAAATAGAGGGAAATAATCACGAAGCTCCCGCTTGGCAGGTCAACAACTATAGGCTGTACACTTACAATGTCAATGGCTGCCTGACGGAATTTGCTAGTGGCAATAATCGATCAGAGCCTAATTTTCGGATTCGCAACGAATATGACGAGGATTGCCGATTAACTGCTACCTATGATGAGAACCGTAATGGTTTTAGCCCTTGGGTTGCATACCGAAGGGTGCTCTATACTTATGAAGAAAGCTCTGATAGCCTAGTCGTCAAATCACAGTCCGAATCCTGGCGAGATGACCTCAATCAGTGGACACTAGAAAACCTTGGTCGTCAAGTCTTTGACCCGCAGGATAATTTGCTTCGCAGCATCACCAATTATGCTAGTGGCGCTGCAGGAGAAAGCGTTTATCGCTATGATAGCGAAGGAGATCGGACCTATTATCGAGAAGGCTACCGCGAACTTGAGACGAGTCAGTGGCTTTATTGGGTTGAATCCTTTACCCTAGAAAACTCAGCTACACGTTATGTAAATCTAAGGCGTAATGATTGGGACACTACTCGGCAGCAATTTCGCCTTAGTAGTTGGTGGGAGCAGGATTTTGGCGAGGATGGTAGATTGCTAGCCCAAAACTTTAATGATACGATTTGGAATGGTACCTCCTTTGATTACAGAGACGGACAAATTACCTATCAGCATGAAGATTATTGTGATGGCGAAATCAAGACCCGTTTCAGACGGGAAGGAGCTTCTGGTTTAGCGCCGCAGCCTACTGGGAAAGTAGAATTTGGCTATCTCAGACCAGCTGATTGTGCCTCTCTTGCAGATGAGATCTCCTTAGAAGTAAACCCCAATCCTAGTAGCCATTTGATCATGGTCGAATCAGAATTACTACTTGACCCTCAAGTGAGTGTCCGCTTGATGGATACCAAGGGTAGTGTGATCAGGACCTATGCCAATACCGGTAGACAAGGGCGCTTGACGCTTAATATTCGCGATTTGAAAGCGGGTATGTACATCCTCCAGCTCAATCATCCGGAACGTCAAATTAGTAAGCAGATTTTCAAACAATAGCTTTTCGCTATGTCGCACTGAAGCAAACTGTTTTGGTTCTGCCTATTGGGTCTTGTGGCTTGTCAGAATAAAAGCCCGAGGCCCAATATCATTTTGATCATGACCGATGATCAAGGCTGGTTTGATGCTGGCTTTAATGGTAATGCGGAGATTCAAACCCCTTGGCTGGACTCTTTGGCGGCAAAAGGGATCATTTTCGACCGCTTTTACGCTGCATCGGCTGTATGTTCGCCAACTCGCGCTTCGCTGATTACAGGGCGCAACCCGCTCAGGATGAATATTCCCACTGCTAACTCTGGGCATATGTTGCCAGAAGAGATTACCATCGCTGAGCTTCTTAAGGCCCAGAACTATGCCACCGGACACTTTGGTAAGTGGCATCTGGGGACCTTTAGTAAGACAGAGCTAGATGCCAATAGGGGAGGGCGCGAAAAAGAACAGGCACATTATAGCATTCCCACAGCGCATGGCTATGATCGCTTTTTTTGCACCGAATCTAAAGTTCCCACCTATGATCCTATGGTTTTGCCAGATTCTTTTAGAGCGGGAGAAAGTAAAAGATATGGTTGGGAAGCACGTAGTGAGGAAGACGCGACTTCTTATTATGGCACTGCGTATTGGACCGCAGCAGGTAAACAAGAAACAAAAAATCTCCAGGGAGATGACGCTCGCATCATCGTAGACCGAGTCCTAGCGTTCATCGAAGATGCCCAGCAAAATAGTCAACCTTTATTTAGCACCATCTGGTTTCATACGCCCCACTTACCGGTAGTGAGCGACAGTCGGCACCGCGCTTTGTACAGTGAGCTAGACCTACAAAAGCAGCTATATTATGGGACGATCACTGCCCTAGACGAGCAAATCGGGCGTTTGTGGCAGGCGCTCGAAGCGAAAGGAATGGAGCAAGAGACCATCATATTTTTTTGCAGCGATAATGGTCCTGAGCGGCAAACTCCGGGCAGTGCTGGGCCATTTCGGGCGAGAAAGCGTAGTCTGTATGAAGGAGGGATGCGAGTGCCGGCTTTTGTCCTTTGGCCCGAAAAACTTGCTGCAGGAGAACGAGTGAATTTTCCTGCGGTAACGAGTGATTATCTACCCACCCTGCTAGAGATATTGGAACTGCCTTCCCTAGGCGATCGACCCATTGATGGAGAGAGCATTTGGGGCATGCTGAAGGGAAAAGAAACAAAGCGTAACAAACCCATCGGTTTTATCTATGGGAAGCAAATATCCTGGGTGGATGAGCAGTACAAATTGATTACTACTGATAAAACCTCCAGTTTCGAGCTCTACGATCTCATCAACGATCCCTCCGAATCGCAAAATATCATAGGGCAATACCCTGAAATTGCCCATCGCATGCAGGGCGAAATGATGGCTTGGTTAGATTCTGTGGTCAAAAGCCAGAGAGGAGATGATTATTGAGCCTGCTTCGCAGAACGTTTGCCAAAGGGTTGAAGGGCTGATTTGTTGAAGGTTAAATGACTCAAAAATTCGACCCTTCTAAAAATCAACCATAAATGAGCGTTCCGCGCTCCCGATAACTATCGGGAGGTAAAAAAAACTAAAGATCTTTACGACGATCCCGCTTAAGACGTCTGACTGACTCTGCTTTGCGTTCGATCTCATCCATTTGAAAGCGACGAACTTTAACTGATTTTCCTTTGAGTTTAAGTGGCTCAAGCTCGGCTTGGGCTTTGAGGTTTTCGAAGCCAAACTGCGGCATATCTACGATGCTATAGGCCTCATAAAGGGTAATCGTACCGATTTCACTACCCTCTAGCCCCGCTTTATTGACCAAAAAGCCGACGATATCGCCTTTGCGGATCTTATCCCGCTTGCCGCGTGAGAGATGATATTTGATCCATTTTTGCTCCTCTTTGACCTTCTCACTTTTGAGATCGACGATCTCCATGCTTAAGTCTTGCAACTTGATTTCAATCTGCCGATGGTGGTTTTTGAGGAAGATGGCCTCCATATCTGAAGCCACTAAATTGAACACCTTGCCTTTGTTACCCGCTCGTCCCGTGCGTCCTACTCTGTGAAGGTAATAATCGTACTCCTCAGGCACATTGAGGTTGATTACCGCAGGTAAATCAGGTACATCTAAACCTCGAGCGGCTAAGTCAGAAGCAACCAAAAATTGGATATGTCCTTCCTTGAAGCGCTTGAGAATATTTTTGCGCTCGTGCTGCTCTTGATTGCCGTAATAAGCTTCGGCCTTGATGCCCTGATTGCGGAGGAAATTGGTGATGGCCAATATATCGGCCCGTTTGCCCGCAAAGATGAGAGATTGCTTGATGTTTTGCTCTTTGAGCAAGGTCATCAGATAAGCTTCCCGCTGTCCTTGATGGGCACGACTCAGGTAGAAGCGAATATTTTTAAGCGTTTCCTTAGGGGGAATGCGCAAACTCTGAATCGGGTGAAAACGCTCACGAATCATGGATTCGGCATCCTCAGAGATAGTCGCAGAAAAGAAACCTACCTGCACACGCGTCCGCACATGACTGCGCAATTCGTCGAAATCACGCTGGAAACCCATCTCGAGGAGTTTGTCTCCCTCATCGATAATCAAATACTTGATATCGCGCCAAAGGAAGTCATACTGATTGTGAGACATCACATCACGCAGGCGTCCGGGCACTACCACCAAGATATGCGGATGCGACTTGATGGCTTGAAAACTCTCCTCCATCGGTACGCCTCCATACACTGCCCCTACAACTAGTTGATCGCCTGAAAAGAAGGAACGCAAAGCATTAGAAACCTGAATAGCAAGCTCCCGAGAGGGAACCATGACCAAAGCTTGGGTGCTACGCTTGAGCAAGTCTAAACGCGAAATCAAAGGCAGGCCATAGGCAGCAGTTTTGCCGGTACCAGTAGGTGCTTCGACGATTAGATTACGTTTTTGGATAAAAAGTGGGATTACTTTTTCCTGCACCTGCGTTGGACGACGATAACCCAATGCAGGGATCGCTTCCAACACCCGCTCATGTAATTCGTAGCGCTT